>JARROG010000221.1:0-3476 GCA_037384185.1 Anaerolineales bacterium
ACTTGCCAGGGAAAAGAACCTGTTTTTGATGGAGGCCATGTGGACGCGCTTCTTCCCGGTCCAGGTCAAGGTCAGAGAGATCCTGGCCGAAGGGCTGTTGGGCGAGCTCCAGGGCCTGGTGATCCACCATAACTATCTGGGATTGCCAGAACTTCCGGAAATCTACCCAACCCGGTTGGGAATGGGCACCTTTATGGACCAGGCGCCGTACGGCGTTGGTTTTGCCTATTCGGTGCTCGGGCCGCCACAGAAAACCACGGGTTTTGGCACCTTTGATTCTCGGGGATTGAGTCTTCAGGTATCCGGTGTTTTTGAGCATAAAGGCGGGAAGTTTACCACCTGGGTGGCATCCCGAACCACATATGATGTGAAGGAAGCGGTCATCTATGGTTCTGAGGGGAAGATTGACATTCATGCTCCCTGGTACAAACCCACAGCGATGACCCTGCATATTAAAGGAAAGCCGCCGGAAGTCATTGAAATGCCCCTGAATGGATTTGTCGGCTACGAATACGAAGCCCTGGCAGTGATGGATGCAATATTAGCGGGCGAAATTGAATGTGAAGTCATGCCTCTTGATGAGACCCTGGCGATCTTGAAAACAATGGATACCATCCGCGCCCAATGGGGTTTTTAAAGGTCTGTTGAGAGCTGCACAGCAGCGCAGATGCCCGCAGATGAGCATGTCCTTTAATCTGCTTCTAAAACTTTCCACCCCGGTGGAGGATTGAAAATTATCGCAAGGATTGACGGTTATGAATTCGATTGAGCGAATTCAGCAGGTATTGGAGCGCAAAGAACCCGACCGCGTACCCCACTTTGAGTGGATGGTGGATGTGAAGGTCAGGGAAGCGCTCTGTCCTGGTGTGAGCGATCCCCTGGAATTTTATGACCGCATGGATTGGGATGCTGTGATCTCGGATCCCTGGTACGCGAAGGAACCGGTGGGGGAAGGGCGCTGGCTCAGTGAGTGGGGATATGTTATCCAGGATACAGCTGAAGAACATGGCGTTGAGGTGGAATCTCCGATCAAGACCCGGGCGGATTTTGAGCGCTATCAACCCCCCGATCCCCGGGCCCCAGGCCGTTATCAATCCATCGAAAAGGCAGTCGAAAAATATGGTGGCCGCCGGGCAGTCATCGTCCACCTGAACGATGTCTTCACCCTGCCGCGCTACTTGATGGGCATGGAGGATTTGCTGAAAGCGATCATCAAGGATCCGGAACTGGTCAAATCTCTGGTTGACCTGTCAGTGGATGTCAACCTGGAACTCGCCAAAGAAGTGGCCCAGCGGGGAGTGAAGATCGTTTTTACCGGGGATGATTACGCCTACAACACAGGCCCCCTGATGTCTCCCGCTCATTTTCGCGAGTTGTTCTATCCCGGGCTGAAACGGGTGATCCAGGGCTTCAAAGAGCTGGGATTGTATGTGATTAAGCATTCCGATGGGAATCTCTGGCCGATCCTGGATATGATCATCGACTCTGGGATTGATTGCCTTGACCCGATCGATCCGCTGGGAGGGATGGACCTCGCAGAAGTCAAGGCAAAATACGGAGACCGCGTGGCCTTGAAGGGGAATGTGGACTGCGCCAGGCTGCTGACTTTCGGGACGCCTGCAGAAGTTGCCGAAGCCACCAGGACCGCGCTAAAAAAGGGGATGCCCGGGGGAGGATTCATTCTTTCCTCCAGTAATTCGATCCATTCAGCGGTTCAGCCGGATAACTACCTTGCTATGTTGACTGCACTTAAGGAATATGGAAGGTATACATAGAAGTTCCTGAGAATACGCTCGACAGAGAGTTGCCCGCAGGCTGAATAATCAAAAACATTAAAAAAGACTCTCCCGCCAGGGAGAGTCTTTTTTAGTCGGTACCTGCTTTGTTGACTCAGGCGTGGATTGCTTCTCCAAAAACGTCTTTGGCAGCCTCGTGCACCACTTCGCTCAGGGTAGGATGGGCGTGGATGTTGTGGGCGATCTCAGCAGCGGTCAGCTCATTGGCCTGTGCCAGGGTCAGTTCCGGCAGTAATTCGGTGACTTCCGGCCCGATCAGATGGGCTCCGAGGATTTCCCCGTATTTTTTATCTGTGACGATCTTGACCCAGCCGGCATAATCGTTCAAGCCCAGAGCCTTTCCATTGGGCTGGAAATTGAACCGCCCCACGGCAATCTCGTGCCCTGCATCCAGAGCTTCCTGCTCCGTCATCCCAAAGGAAGCTACCTGAGGATGGCAGTAGGTTGCCCGGGGAATATTGCGGTAATTGAGGGCCTCGGTCTCTTTCCCGGCGATGGCTTCCGCGCAGATCATTCCCATGGCCATACCAGCGTGGGCCAGCATCAGTTTGCCGGTCACGTCCCCTATTGCCCAAACGCCGGGCAGGTTAGTAGCCATGCGTTCATCAATCTCGATGAAGCCCCGCTTGTCCAGTTTGACCCCGATCGATTCCAGGCCCAGATCCTGGCTGTTAGGCAGGAAACTGGCTGCCAGCAGGACCTGTTCAGCCGAGAGTTTTTCCTCCCCGTCCGGCCCCTCGATCCAGACGTTCACCTTGGTTTTCAAGGTTTCCACTTTGGTGACTTTGCTGTTCACCATGGTTTTGACACCCTGTTTCTTGACCTGCTTATCCAGCTCTTTGCTGATTTCTTCGTCCTCGTTAGGAAGGATCCGATCCAGCATTTCTACCACCGTGACCGGCACACCGTAGCTGTTCCAGATGGTGGCGAATTCCATCCCGATGGCGCCAGCGCCGATGATCAGGGCTGATTTCGGCAGGGTTTCCTGGAGAATGGCTTCATGATAGGTGACAACCTGTTTGCCATCAACCTCGATACCGGGAATGATCAGGGGATGGGCGCCGGTGGCGATGATGATGTTCTCGGCTTCAAGTTCCTCCATTCCATCCTCAGTTTCTACCTGGAGGGACTTTGGGGAGCTGAAGGTTGCTTTGCCTTCATAGAGAGTGATCTTGTTCTTCTTGAGCAGAAATCCCACGCCTTTGGTCAGGCGGTTGGAAACCTGGCGGCTGCGTTTGACCGCCTTTTCGTAGTCCAATTCGAGCTTTTCAAAGGAGATCCCGAAATCCTTGGCCTGGTTCTGGAGGATGTAGGCCAACTCGGCGTTTCTCAACAAGCTCTTGGACGGTATGCAGCCGACGTTGAGGCAGACGCCTCCCACGTATTCCTTCTCGACGATGGCAACCTGCTGCCCGAGCTGGGAAGCCCGGATGGCTGCTACATAGCCGGCTGGTCCAGCGCCAATTACGATCAGGTCAAATTGATTCATAGTTATCCTTATTACTTTATCGTTGATAGTTTATTTTTCAGTGGGGAACTTGTGGCCCCACTGGGCTCGAACAGCATCGAGGGTTTGCATAATGCTGAGCGTTTCGTCAAGGGGCATAATCTCCGATTCGGTCTTCCCTGCCTTAATGCAGTTCATCACTTCCCTGGCTTCATATTCGTAGCCATTATAAC
>JARROG010000222.1:0-1553 GCA_037384185.1 Anaerolineales bacterium
TTTAAGGACCGAACCCTGAGGGACGACCAGGGTTGTTGTGTAGAGCAAACCCTGGTCGATATTTTCTTCTCCGATGGCGGGTTCTAGAGGGTGGGCAGTGGCATTCACTCCCAGACCGGTCACCTCGTCCAGCAGGCTCAGATAGATGATCTCTCCATCCGGTGTGTTCAGAGGAACCTGAACATAAAAAGTTACTTCCACCATCGGTTGGTCAGGTTGGGTTGGTCCCTGGCCGGACAGCAGGTCGGTGAGAGGGTTTCCGCTGCAGCCTGCAAAAATCAGGCTCAAGAGTATGATCAGGCTGACCAGGAAAAACCTTTTACTGGGAACCGGCATATCAAATCTCCGTTTTGATCAAATGGATCAGGATCTCTAAGTTTATCAGGTTTCGGATAGGCACTTCGATGGAATTTTGAGCAGTCAATTTGACCAGGAAGGAGCCTTTTTCCACCGATATTCCTTCCAGAAATTTCCAGGGGATGTTCTTTTTAGGGAGGATCAACTGTTCCCGGGATATGGATACGCCTCCGAAAGGGATTGTCTTACCTTCATTGAAGGCTGTGATGAGTTTCGGTTTGAGCGTTTCGTACACCTGCTGCTTGATGACCTTCTTCAAACCGGGTTTTTCGGTCAGATCCGGGTGGCAGTGGAAAGGAGCTGTGTTGGCCGAATATAAGATCAGGTGATGTTTGGTTTTCCTTACCAACCCCAGGACGGTTTTTCTGACGGAGTAGGTTGTAATTCCCTGGATATCATTCCAGGATAGCTTCTTCTTCCTCCTGAGGGGTTGGTGGTATTCCACTCCCCATGAATAGATCTTCAACCAGGTATGTGCCCTACGTAGTCTGAGGAGGGCGTAAAACAGGAGAGGGATGACCAGAAATCCGGACAGCATGAACCAGGTTGTCCCCCAGCTGGCTGCCGCGGCTGGGCCGAAGGAGGAATACCCGTATAAAGTTCGGTAGAGACCATATCCTAAAGGACCTAAGACCAGCAGGATCAGCGGTAAAAATACCCTGTACAGATCCCGCCAACGGAGTGTCTGGAGATAATATTCAGCCAGTGGATGATTTTGTTGGGCAGCATTCATACAAACAAACCGACTTGAGGCCATTGTCAATGAATAGACTAGATTATAGACCAGATTGGATTTGTTTGCACCAGAAAACAAGCCTACCTGCTAACAGGTAGGCTTGAGGTTTGCTGTTAAGCTGGAATGAAATAAACGTCTGTAGGTTTGAGCTTGCTGTTACGGATGAACTGTGGTTTGAGTTTCATGCCGATCCAGTCCAGATTGGCTTCCAGGGGATCCACACCCATCAATCTGCTCAAGAGCAGTGTGTTGACACCCTCGAACTCAACCAGGGTCAGAACAAAAGGTGTCTGATCCAGGAATGCTTCGGATCCAAAATGGCAGACCGTGAAGGCGTGGACGCTGGCCTGGTTCTCCGTGATATCGATCCAGTTGGTCTCTTCTCCGGAAAACATGTCATGACCGCGGGGTGTGGCGTATGTATAACCACTGGAGGGATCCTGGTTGGCCAGGATGCGTT
>JARROG010000222.1:1626-5073 GCA_037384185.1 Anaerolineales bacterium
TTTTTTAGGTAATTTGGTCATCGTTCCTCCCTAATCCTTCTCAAGAATGGTAACTGTCACATAGGTCCCTGTGCCAGCGTGGGAATGGATCGCTCCTTTCTTTGCATCTTTGACCTGTAGGGCATCGTCCTTGAAATGGACTTTGATGGAGCCCTGAAGCTGCCAGATAGCGAAAACGGCCTGCATGAGACCTGTCGCCCCCACTGGATGTCCGCAGGCGATCAGACCCCCGGAGGGATTTACGGGGCATTCAGTTTGTTCTGGAAGAGCTAAGCCGTAGTCAAGGCCAGAGAGAAAAGCTTTCCCAGAGGCAGCAAACGGACCGCCCTCTCCATATCTGCACAACCCAAGATCTTCATAGGTTTGTACTTCGCTGGAAGTATAGGCATCATGGAGTTCTACAAAATCCAATTCCTTGAGCGGATTATGAATACCGGCGTGTTTATAAGCCATGTTGCCTGCTGTTCGTCCGGCCCGGAAAGAATGCACGCCGGGATAGCGGGTTCCATGATCCCAGAGTTCCTTGTAATAAGCCAGGGTCTCTTGCGATCCCTTTTCTTGTTCTGTGGCATAGTCTTTGATAAAAGTCTCATAATCGAGATGGGGTCTATCGGCCATTCGCATGGCGTCGGTTCCCCTACCAATGCCAGTGACTTTCACCAGCGGCCTGGGAATTTTTGCGCCAGCCTTCTCAAGCTTCTCAATCCCTTCTTCTGAGGCCAGGATGGTGGCAGCGGCACCGTCTGACATCACACAGATGTCCAATCTGGTCAGCGGCCAGGCAACCATCGGGGAGTTGCGCACATCCTGGATGCTGTAGCGGTTCCTCTTTTGGGCGTAGGGGTTATGGTAAGCATTGATGTGGTTCTTGACACTGACATGAGCTAATTGCTCGACTGTCGTGCCGAATTCTTTCATGTGGCGGGTAACCATCATGGCATAGTAGCCGGAATAAAATCCGCCTACTGGATAATCAAAGGATACATCGGAAGCGAGGGCGATGAATTCATTGCCCTTCCAGGTTTCAACATGGCTCATAGTCTCGAAACCGTAGGCGGCCACCACGTCCATATGGCCGCTGGCAATTGATTTCCAGGCTTCCTGAAAACACAAGCCTCCAGTGGCGCCGCCTCCCTCAACGCGGTGGCTGGGTTTGGGGCAGAGCCCAAGGTAATCCTGGGCCATGATAGCGGCCATCAGCTGGCGGCTGAAATGGTCGGAGAAATAGGAGGCAACGGAACCATCAACGACTGCGTTGAAATCAGGGAAACTGATTTGCAGGTCCTGGATGGCGTAATCATATGCTTCTTTGATCACCGCCTGAAAGTTCTTGTCCGGACGGGATTTCGCGAATTTCGATACCCCTCCGGATATGGCGTAGACAGGTCTCATGGATCAACGCTCCCTTCGTCACGAATGACGGTTAAAGAATGTCCGATCGGGCTGCTCTCAGCGCTCAGGCTGCTGATTCGTTCGATGAAACATGCTGTCCTAGGAGCTACCGGTAAATTCTGCTGGAGGATAAAAGGGTGACACCCTTTCGATACAGATCAGGATTTGGGTGGTTCTTCAGATTTCTTTTCTTCGGGTTTGGTAGGTTGAGGAGGTTGGGGGCTGCCGCTCCATGAGGAAGACTTAAGAATATCGCCGCCGATTTTTGGAAAATCCTTCTCGGTCATCTTGCGAAGTTCATTGAGTTCATCCAGCTCGGCTTCGCGCATCAACCGCTGCGGTAAATACTGGATCTCTGTGATGCCTTTCCGGATATTCTGCCACCAGCTGGAGGTGATAATCGACCGCAGAAATTTCCCTAATTTCCGGCCGGCTTCGATCATTCCTTCCGGGCCGAGCACCAGAATCCCGATGATCAGGACAAAGATGATTTCCAGGGGGCCGATGCCAAAGATATTCATTCCGGGGTTTCCTCTGTTTTGGAGCGGAATTCTTGCAGGGCTTGCTTGATTTCCTGTTGGCGATTGGCTAGTGATCCCAGAACTCCATTCACAAAGCGTGGTGCACTTTCTGATCCGTAGGCCTTGGCGAGTTCAACCGCCTCATTTATCGCAACTTTGAGGGGGATATCCTCTGCAACTGCGAATTCCCATAAGGCCATGCGGATGATATTCCTGTCGATCACAGCAACCTGGTCCAAAGGCCATTCTGGAGCGTGATCTGTGATAAAGCGGTCCAGTTCAATGCGGATCGGCAATACCCCCAGAACAATAGCTCGGAAAAATAGGATCAAGTCTTCCTTAAGATCTGCATCCGCAGTGCGTTCCTGCAGTACTATGCCAACCGGGTGGTTGGTCAGGTCCAGTTCGTACAAAGCCTGGAGAGCCATCCCTCGCGCCCGGGTGCGGTCCTTCATATACATTCAGTCCTCAGCAGCCAGATTGTTCTGGTAATCGATGTCCTCGATATGAACGTTGATGGTCCCAACTTCCATGCCCACCATCTTGGAGATGGCTTCAGTGACCTCATCCTGGACTCTTCTGCTGGTGTCGCGGATATTTGCCTTATCAGTCAAAATCAGATGCAGATCTGCATAAACAGAGCCGTCCTGTTCTACGGTGATATCCACACCGTCGTCACGATTTCGGCTGAACAAGGTGTTAACGCTGCTGGGTACCTGGGCCAGGCGGCTGACTCCCTCCACCTGCAGCGCTGTTAAACGGATGATCGTTGCCAGGACCCCAGGAGCAATAGTCGTTTTTCCCGGTGGTCGTTCAGTTTTAGCCATAATCTCTCCAAACTTTTGATGGATCGCTCATTTCCAAACTTCATTTATTATAACCCATCGCAGATTAAAACACAGACGGCCGTGTCAGACACGGCCGGTGCGATACTGCTGAGACCAGGAGGTGGATTACTTGGCAATCACCTCGCGACCGCGGTAATATCCACAGTGGGGGCACACCCGGTGGGGCAGCCGCATTTCACCACAGTTGCTGCACTGGACCAGCTGTTTTGGTTTTAACGCATCATGCGCTCGGCGGCGGTTCTTTCTGCCCCTGGAAATGCGTTGTTTTGGTAGAGGTGTCATAAGATTTACTCCCGCATAATTGCAACACAAACGATCGTGCTGACTTCCTTTTAAAGCAGGTAGATTATACGGAGTGGGCCGCTTTAAGTCAAGGTGGTTGCCTCGATCAGCCGGGAGATACCGGTGAAGTAACAGCTCCCTCCGGTTCGAGTGCTGCCCAGGAAACGGCTGGGTCATCCAGCAGAGGAGCTACTTGCGAGCAGCTCCCGGGCAGAAATCCGGGCGGGGCGCCGTATCCTGCGTTGCTGAACATCCACCATCGCAGGGTCTGCTCTTTGACACCCAGCGGCTGCAGCAATGTGAAGACCGCCCGGCAGAGCAGCTCAGCGTACTGGGCAGTGTCAACGGCTGCTGGTGGGAGCTTTTCCTCCAGATCCCAGGCAAAGACGCCGGGTTTACCTCTG
>JARROG010000223.1:0-5313 GCA_037384185.1 Anaerolineales bacterium
CAAGGTAACGCGTTCGAGCACGGCATCCGAGGGCGGCGCCAGCGGCAACTCCCAGGGCTGCACCGAGTTCGATCGAATCCAACCCCAAGTCATTCGCTTCCCAATTCAGCCTCGCAACGTCATCCAGTTTCTCAATTCCCAGGTTGGAGCCCAGCAACCCAATGGTTTCGTATTCCAGGGGAGAGACGATCGCTTTCCCATCCGGGCCGCCAAAGACATTGGAGCAGCGGATCACACAGCCGTTCATACAAGCGTGGGTCGTTTCACTGTCACCGTCTCGCTCCAGCAGCAGCTTCCGCATGTGCTCACCAGAGAGCTTGTCCGCTTCCTCAAACTGACCCGTGGAAAAGTTTCGGGTTGGCAGACCGCCATATGCATTGCACATACTGGTCATGGCAGCTGTCCCATAATCAGCATAGGTATGCGTCTGGGGATGGCCCAACAGTGCCTTGTTATATACTTTCTGAGCGGCCCGATAAGCCTCTTCATCCTCCAGGGGAGGCTTGCTGCCCTCTGATGCATCCATGATGATGGCTTTGACACCTTTGGAACTCAGGACAGCGCCCAATCCACCCCGGGCAGCAATCCGGGAGGGCACCCCGTCCTTATCGACATTCTGAATGCCGGCCGAGGTCAATCCCATCTCAGCCCCAGGACCGATCAAGGATACTGCCACCCGCTGCCCAAATTGGTCTAGCAAACGGGAAGCGGTCTCGTATACTCCCAGACCTCTGAGATCATCGGCTTTTTGGAAACGGACCCCTGCAGTTGAGAGATGGATGAGCCATAAACCCTCTTCCTGCGGTTGATCTTCGATGATCAACGCTTTAATGCCCAGATTGGTCAGCTGAAATCCTGTCCGCCCTCCCGCATTGGATTCCTTGATCCCCCCCGTCAGCGGACTCTTCGCTCCAATCGAAATCCGGTCACAGGAGCTGAGCATATGTCCTACCAGCAGCCCCGGTGCGAAAATCAATTTGTTTTCGGATCCCAAAGGCTGACAGGTTGGCGGCACTTCATCGACCATGATCCGGGCCAAAAGCGCCCGGCCACCCAGACGCGCCCAACTTTCTGGAACTGGCTCCCGGGATAACCTCTGCTTCTTCACATCAATCCGCCAAATTTCCATAATTACCTCATCAACAATTGATCAGTCAGATCCGATCCATCACTTTGCTTGTATAGTTTTGGAGAGATCCACCACCAGCCCATTGAACTCCTCCACTACCCTATCAATCAGCTCGGGAGTAATTCCCTCAATATGAATGCCCACCGTGACAGCCACTGTTCTTTCCAGGCTTTTAGAGAGCATTTCTGCTGCAGCCAGGGCCAATTGACTCTCTTTATGGCCTGGTACAGCAATCACGGATGGTGTTGCCGTCCGCTTCTCGGGATTGTTCGGGCTGCTGGTCCAAACCCCCAAGGCTGCAGCCCCGATATGGGGCTGGTCGCCCCCGCTGAAGACGATGCATAGATCCTCTCCACAGGGTATCACCTCAGCCTGCAGCTGGTATTCCCTGCCTTCGAACAGGAATGACCTGGTCTTAATCATCCGGGCCTCCAGACTCTCCGCCGACCCAGCGGGGATATTCAGAGTTGTCGATTCCCAGCCTGCTCAATGCCCGGCCAACGGAACTGCTGACGATCTCATCCAGCGACTGCGGGCGGCTGTAGAAAGCTGGAACCGGGGGAAAGATGACTGCTCCGCTGGCGGCAGCCAAGCCCATCAGGCGGATATGGCCGGGATGTAAGGGGGTCTCGCGGACCATCAGGACTACCGGCCGGCCCTCCTTGAGCTGGACATCTGCTGCCCGGGTCAACAGGTTATCAGCATAAGAATTGGCAACAGCCGATAAGGTCTTGATAGAGCAGGGCGCGATCAGCATCCCCGCGGTCTGAAAAGATCCGCTGGCGATCGGCGCGTCGATCTGTTTCTCTGAATAGCTTACGGACGCCAGATCCCGCACCTCGCTGATTTTCCAGTCAGTTTCTATTTCAATCGTCAAGCCGGCTGCCCGGGAGAGGATCAAATGAGTTTCTACTTCTGGATTCTCTTGCAGGATCTGGAGAGCTCTGACCCCGTAAATTGCCCCGGACGCACCTGAGATACCGATAATGATTTTCTTCATGGCACCACCTCAACTTATTCGCTCACAACTGGCGTTCCCGAACCGCCAGCAGGATCAAGATCCAGACGCTGCAGCGTTTCTGGCAGGGGATGTCCTTCCTGATCCCAACCGCGAGCCAGATAATACATATCCAGCAGTCTTTCAAGATCGACCGTCTGGGGATTCCCTTTATTATCCAAAATTGGTTCCTTCAAAAAGCGCCGCGGCAGGGTGTCATCCGCTCTGGTGAATCCTTCCCGAAGATTAAAGAGGCGCTCGAGGTTGTTGATCCGCTCACCAGCATTCAGCAGATCTTGAGCGGACACCTCAACTCCCACTGCAGCAGAGAACAATTCTGCCATATCATCCAAACTGGTTCCGGCGCTGGACAGCACACAAAAGGAGAGTGAATCCTTGACTGCCACAGTATCCTGAGCTTCCTTGACCAGCTCGCCCTTTCCTTCATAGGCCAGGCGGTCCACCCCGGGAGGAAAGCCCTGCGTTTCCGTCGTCAGGTAGCCCCGCTCATGACAGCCGCCCCGGGGCGATGTGGCGTACCCCAGAGCCATGCCCTTGGCATTGCGGGGATCGTAGCCAGCCAGTTCCAATCCCTTGACCTGCATGGCATACTCCCCAGCATTCTCCCCGATCAGCTCTGCTGCCCGGCGGGATCCTTCTGCCAGGATCTTCCCGAACCCCTCTTTTCTGGCAATCCGGGGCAGCATCTCAATGATCGCTGCCGCATTTCCGAATTCAAGCTCAATACCATCTGTATCCTCGGTAGATATCAAGCCGCTTTCAAAACATTCCATCCCGAAGGAAATCACCCCGGCGGCTGAGATCGAATCCAGACCATATTCCAGGCAGAGATCATTGGCCTTGATGACCGCATCCAGCTGGTCATTCCCGCACAAACCTCCAAAGCCCCAGAGGGTTTCATATTCCGGTCCTTCCGTCTCAGTTCCCGCATAGGGTCCTTTTTGATTAGAGGATACCCGCCGGCAGCGCACCGAGCAGCCCTGGCAGGAAATCCGTTTCTGGACATGCTTCTCGTACAGGACGTCCGCATTGACCTGCTGGTACTCCTTAAACTGGCCGTCCTGAAAATTCCTGGTAGGGTACATGTGCTTCAAATTCAACCCGTCCACGTGCTGGGTTGTGCCGGTGGCGCCAAATAAGGCGATGGCTTCAGAATCGCGATAGCCCTGGGCAATACGCTTGACCGCAGCCTGATAACGCTCCGGATCAGCCTGGGTCGGACGCTGTTTTCCGCTGACAGCGATCGCCTTGAGGTTCTTGGAGCCCATCACCGCTCCGATCCCGCCCCGATAGATCCTCGCTGATCTTTTCCTCGGTTTCTCTGGTGGTCAGCCCCCAGAGATGTTCCGCTGGCAGCAGCTCTGGAGCCCCATCCTTCACCAGCAGGTAGACCGGTTTCTCAGCCCTCCCGTGAAAAATCAACCCATCCACTCCCGCGAAGCGCAGCTCCGGACCGAAAAAGCCTCCCATCAAACTCATCAGGATCGTGCCGGTCTGCGGTGATTTAGTCACCCCGCAAATCTTGACCATGGAGATCGCGCCCGTCCCCATCAAAGGGCTGGTCCAGAGACCGAGAATATTTTCCGGGCTCAGTGGATCCGTATTCTCGGGGAGATGGTCGTAAAGGTATCTGACGCCCAGGCCCCTTCCCCCCAGGTAAGCGCGGACGCTTTCCGGGTTGATGGGAAATTCTTTGATTTCACCGGATGTCAGATTGATCGATAACGCTTTCATAACTCACCTGTTCCAATCTACTTTCGTGATGTTGTCAGTGCAACCAAAGGTGGAAATCTTTTCACTGAAACGGCGGACCCACAAAGCCGGGAAACCCGCTACTCTTTTGCTGAAATCAGCTTTTGGCCTGTCACTCTAGACCCAGATCCTTGAGCTGCTTTCGAACCTTCTGGATCGACTCCTGGCTGATCTGGATCGGTACAGCCGGTGAATCCAGACTCATGGTCGCATCCAGACCCATCTTCGCCCCCACCTTCCCCTCCATGGAGGGATCCAGCAGGTTGGCGGGAAGCCCGGGAACCACGAACAGATCGCGGTCTGCCTGAAAACGGGTAGCCAGCGCCCACAGCACCTGCTTCTCGTCATAGACATCCACATCACTGTCGACAGCGATGATGTGCTTGATATAGGCATCCAAACCGAAGATGAGCATCATCACCTGTTTGGCCTGGCCTTCAATTTTCTGGTCAAGAGAGACATAGCAGTGGTAATGGGTGCCCGACATGGGATAGTTCATGTCGACCACATTGGGAAAAGCTGCCTTGACCGCATTGAAAGTCCGGGGGATGCGGGACACTTTACTCAAATTCAAATGCTCGGCGGATGCCCCGGGAACGATGTCCTGGTAGATCATATCCTTGCGATGGGTAACCGCGGTGACTTCGACCACATTTCTGGTTGAGCGGCTGGAAGCGTAGCCAGTATATTCGCCCAGCGGACCTTCGTCCTCGTAGGTGTTGGGTAGAATCCGCCCCTCGATGATCATCTCAGCCTGGGCAGGGACCAGCAGGTCAACGGTTTCCGCCTGGACAACGGGCACACTCTCATCCATCAGCGCGCCAGCCAGCGCCATCTCATCCTCAGTGATGGGCAGATTGGTAGCCCCGGCCACCGAAAGAGCGGGATGTACGCCAATCGCAATCGCAATCTCCAGCGGCTCCCCTCTTTCCTGCTGTCTGCGCTGGAAATCCCACAAATCACCCCGCGAGTGCAAGCTGCCACCAAGTGTCCTTGGGCCTTGAAGCTGGAACCTGGTGAAGTTCAAATTTCCGACACCGCTGTCCGGGTCCTTGGCGATCACCACGCCTCCCGTGATGTAGCGCCCACCGTCTATCTCAAAATGAACCGGGATGGGATAATTATTCAGATCCACATCCTTTCCGAGGTGTTTGACCTCTTTTACCGGGCCATCCTCGACTGCTCTGGGCGGGATCCGTTCAGCCGAGCGAGCCTTCCAGCCGGAGATCAAATCCTTTTCCTCCAGGCCAATCCCATAGCCAATCCTGCGCCGGCTGGCAAAGGTATTCACCACTACCGGATAAGGATAACCTTTGACATCATGGAAGAACAGCAGCGGGAATTTCATGCCCTTTTCCAGCTCCATGACATAAGTCGTCATATCGTATTCCAGATCCACCTGGCTCTTGATATC
>JARROG010000223.1:5358-5887 GCA_037384185.1 Anaerolineales bacterium
GGTCACAACATCCTCCTCCGCTGGCAAACAAGAAGCGATTTTATCGGTCTTTTCATATCCATTCCTACCTTCCAAAGACTTCGTTCATCCGCCAGCAACTTCCCGCGGTACTTTTTCCGGAGACTTAACTCCAACCCGAATCAATCTAGCAGATCTGCCACCCAGCCCAAATCGAGCTCTTCCAGTTTTTTCCTGGTTGGCCGACCGCTTGCCTGATCCCAACCTGCCATTTGATAATAGCTGTCGATCGCTTCCTGCAGCTCTGTCCTGTCAACAGCCATCCCCTGACTGGGACCATCCGGAAGGGGTTCGAAGAATCTGGGAGGCAAAGGGGGATCCTGCCGGCCTATCCCTTCTCTGGCATTGAAGGCACTCATCATGTTCACGCGGCGCTCTCCTACCTGGAGCAGTTCATCAAAGCTGACGTCCCAACCCGTCACTGCCTTGACCGCTTCGACAATCTGCCGGGGACCATAAACCTGCCAGGCTGGACCAAAAACGAATTGGCATAAGGTCAGGCTGTCCAGCA
>JARROG010000224.1:0-537 GCA_037384185.1 Anaerolineales bacterium
GAAGAACCGGCGCGCGTTGGGTCTGCCGAAAGCCCGGTTGGAGGACGCTTTTGCCAGAGCCGGCATCGAGGGCCGCAGGCGCGCCCAAACGCTTTCCCTGGATGAATGGCAAGCTCTGCACAGGGCATTGCTATAGGACGTTTCGCCAGCCGCTTTCGATATGCCAGGGGTCCTGTTGGCTGTCACCAGTTTCCTCTGATGACCAGCCAGCAGCCGATTCAGACGAACTTCCTTTCCCTGCGATGAAAAGAGAACGAGTTCCGAAGCTGAGAACGCATCATGAACCCTGGCGCGGCTGCGAAAGCGGTCCAAGTAGTCACCAAAGATCACGCGCAGTTCCGATTCATTGGGCGTTTCATGCAGCGCGGTGAAATCCCCACCGGCGCAGAGTGATTTGAAACTGCCTGTGTTACTGAACAGCTCCTGTTGCAGCTTATATTGCAAATACTCAACTTATTGATTAAGTTGATTTCATATCGCAAGCAGACAGCCCGCCTGTATTCGGGGAAGTCGACGTCGAAGGAACTGTCAACCGGC
>JARROG010000224.1:666-4093 GCA_037384185.1 Anaerolineales bacterium
CCAGGGTATCGAGACCCGCTCGAAGGATGTCTCGGTGGCCGCCATCGGTAAAGGTTCCGGAGAAGCCACCCAAACCGGCATCAAGCGCGAACAACTGGCGGTCGAGATCATGCGTTACGCGGATCGGTATACCGGGCGTATGGCGCTGGAAGCCGAAGCCATCAGGAACAAGACGACGAGTCCTCAATTGCGTCGCTTCGCGTCCGGCTGGGCCCTGCTGACCAACAACAATACTCGCACCGCCCAGGATTATATAGGAAAGCTTCAGGGGTTTGGGATCCCGGCTGATCAGAACTCAGTGTTCACCAGCTCAACGGTCACTGCCCAGTATTTGCTCAGCAAATATGGGCCGGGGGCCGTCCTTCATGTTGTCGGAATGGATGGGCTGATCACGACCCTCGAGGAAGCGGGGTTCGTAATCACTCACGGTGAACAGCAGCCAGTGAACAGCGTGGCCGCTGTAGTTGCCGGGATGGATCGAGCCATCAACCATGAAAAGATCAAGATCGCCATGCGCCTGATTCTGAGGGGAGCAGATTTTGTGGCTACGAACACGGACGGCTCTTTCCCCACACCAGAGGGCATCAACCCCGGCACCGGAATGGTAATCGGCGCTCTGCAGTTCACTTCAGGCGTCCATCCCTACATTGCTGGCAAACCCTATCCTGCGATCTTCACTACCGCATTACAGACCCTGGGAGCAAGCCCTTCCCGGGCTTTGATGGTGGGAGACCGGCTGGAAACGGACATCCTGGGAGCCAATCAGCTGGGAATCCAAACCGCCGCAGTTCTCACCGGGGTCACTTCCCGGGAAGAGATCGCCAACAAGGACATCAAACCCGATCTGGTCTATGAAGATATCAGCGCCCTCCACCAGGCGCTCAAAGAGGTCTACGATTCATGACCCCCCTCATTCTGCTGACCAACGATGACGGGATCCATTCGCCCGGGCTGGCCGCGGCGGCGGCGGCCCTTGATCCCCTGGGAGAGCTGCTGATTGTCGCGCCCGAAGTCCAGCAGACCTCCATGAGCCGCAGTCGATCCCAAAATTGCGACACTGACGGGACGATCACGGAAACCAGCGTCCAATACAAGGGTCAAAGCTGGGTTGGCTACAGCGTCAAAGCGACTCCGGCGCTGGCTGTCGTCCATGGTGTCAAAGAACTCGCCGACCGAAAGGTCTCCCTGGTCGTGTCCGGGATCAATTACGGTGAAAATGTAGGTACTTGTGTGACTGTCTCCGGGACGATTGGTGCGTCCCTTGAAGCAGCTGAGAAAGGCATCCCCACCCTGGCTGTTTCCCAGGAAATCGACAGCATTGACTACCACAGCTACAGCAAGCAGGTAGACTTCCAGGCTGCCCTGCACTTTACCAGGCAAATCGCTGAGGTCATGCTCAATCAGCCAATGCCATTTGACGCTGATGTGCTGAAACTGGAGATCCCCCTGGGAGCCACCCCGGATACGGAGGTGGTGGTCACCCGCCAGGACAAGCTGGTTTATTATCAGCCTGAATTGATCTCCCGGGACGAGCTGCTCGGCACCCCGGCGAAAATATCCCACATTCCCAGCAAAGGCCAGTATACCGGGGAAGATACCGATGCCTATGCCCTTGCCAAAGGGTTGGTATCTCTCACACCGCTCAGCCTGGACCTGACCTCCCGCAACTGCCTGGATACGATTGGTAACCTATTTGGAAGCACGGTTCTAAGAAGGAGCGATTGATGGTTGGTACTATTCATAAATTTACCGGGGATTGGGGTCGGGTTTTCAGTTGGGACGGCGCCCGTTCCCGGATGTATAAAAACACAGAGGACAACCAAATCTCTGAAACCTGGATTATCGGTAAAAAAGAAGGCGCCGAGAACTTTGCCTTCCGTTTTTACCAACTTTCGCCCGGGAGCCGCTCAAAAAAGGAACAGCATCCTTACGATCACGGGATCTTGATCTTGCAGGGCTCGGGGGAAGTGCAGCTGGGAGAAGAAACCCAGGCCATCTCCCAGGGGGATGTGATCCACATCCCGCCAGATGCCCTGCACCAGCTAGTTAACACCGGCAGCCAACCCCTGGGTTTCCTGTGTGTCATCCCCGCCCGGAGATTAAAAGCGGGGGAGATCGTCTGGGCAGAAGAAGGGTTGGACCTTGAGTAGTGATCAAAACAAATAATTGCAGATTACCGAGAGGAGACATAATGGCAGAAAGAATGCGCTGGGGCGTGCTGGGAACAGGCAAGATTTCTACCCGCTTTGCCCAGGCCTTGAATAACATTCCTGAAAAAGCGGAGCTGTTGGCTGTCGGGTCGAGGAACCAGGACACCGGCGATGCCTTCGGAGACAAATTCAATATACCCCGCCGCTATACGAGCTATGAAGAGGTAGCGGCTGATCCCGATATCGATATTATCTATATCGGTACACCGGGAGTGTTCCACCTGCGGGACGTCACCATGAGCCTCGAACATGGAAAGCATGTGCTGTGCGAAAAGGCCTTCGCGATCAACGCTGACCAGGCCCAGACTATGGTTGATCTGGCCCGGGAAAAAGGGCTGTTCCTGATGGAAGCCATGTGGACCCGCTTCTTCCCCATCCATGTTCGCATCCGTGAACTGCTGGCGGAAGGTGCTATCGGAGCGCCGAACGGCATCATCATCCATTTCTTGGCCAGGCCGCCTTTCGATCTCAACAACCGCTTCTTTGACCTCAACCTGGGGGCAAGCGTGCTGCTGGATACCGCGTCCTATGGAGTTTCCTGGGCTTCCAGCCTGTTTGGAGAGCCAGAGGCAGTGACCGGACTGGCTACTTTTGGGGAAAGCGGTGCTGATTATCAAACCTCCCTCTCCCTGCGCTATCAGGGCGGTCAGCTGGTGTCGCTGATGTCTTCCCAGATCTCATATGATGAAAAGGATGCTGTGCTGTTTGGCAGCCAGGGCAAGATCGTGGTTCATTCGCCCTGGTACAAGCCAACCAAGATGACGCTGTACCGAGACGATCAGGAACCAGAGCTGATCACCCTGCCGCTGGACGGTTATAATGGGTATGAATATGAAGCCATGGAAGTGATGAACTGCATCAAAGCGGGTAAGACCGAATCAGAGATCATGCCCCTGGACGAAACGATCAGCATCATGAAAACGCTGGATGCCGTCCGAAAACAGTGGGGGCATAAATTCCCCTTCGAAGATTGATCACCCGTTATTAGTTGATAAGGACAGATATGAGTAAATATGACCTGATCGTAATTGGTGCCGGACCGGCCGGGTACGTGGCTGCAATCCGGGCTTCCCAGCTCGGGCAGCAGGTTGCCATCGTCGAAAAGGAATACGTAGGAGGCGTCTGCCTCAACGTCGGCTGCATACCGTCCAAGAGCTTGTTGAGAAACGCCGAGTTGGCCTACATCCTCCAGAACCAAGCCAAGGATTTCGGGATCT
>JARROG010000225.1:0-3422 GCA_037384185.1 Anaerolineales bacterium
TTCTTGTGGCGCTCCGGGATGTGTTCTTCCAGGGATTTTTTGACGACATCCAGGGGGAGGATTGGTTTCATGGCCAGCATGGCTCCCACCATGATCATGTTCCCCAAGCGGGACATACCGATCTCTTCGGCGATCTTGTTGGCGGGAATCAACAGGGAATTGATCTCCTGTCGGGTGATCTGCCTGTTGAATAAGGAGGAATTGGCGACCAAAACGCCATTTTCCTTGATGATGTCCTCGTATTTATCAACTGAGGGCAGGTTCAGTGCCAGCACAACATCCGGATTGCGGACCAGCGGTGAGCCGATCGGTTCCTCGCTGACAATCACCGTACAATGGGCAGTGCCCCCGCGCATTTCCGGTCCATAAGACGGGATCCAGGTGACCTCCAGCCCGTGCTCCATCGAGGCGTATGCCAGGACTTGCCCGGCAAATAACGTGCCCTGGCCGCCAAAGCCAGAAATGATAATACTGGTTTCTTCCATGCCTGTGTGCTCCTTATACCTTGAGTGATTCCAGCGTTGGATGGACTTTATAATCGCCTAACGGGAAGACCGGGACCATTTTCTCAGCAATGAAATCCAGTGCTTCCTGGGCACTCAGCTTCCAGTTGGTGGGACAGGAGGACAACAGCTCCACCATCGAGAACCCCAATCCTCTCTGCTGGGTTTCAAAAGCCAGCCGGATCGCTTTCTTGGCTTTTCGGATATTTGCTGGATTGTGCAGGCTGCGGCGAACCACATACCCGGCGCCATCCAGGTTTGAAATGATCTCTGACATGCGGATGGGGTAACCAGCCAATTCAACGTCTCGCCCAAGGGGGGAGGAAGTGGTTTTCATGCCGGGAAGTGTGGTAGGAGCCATCTGACCTCCAGTCATACCGTAGATGGCATTGTTGATGAAAATCACTGATATATTCTCACCCCGGGCGGCAGCGTGCATGATCTCTGCCATACCGATCGATGCCAGGTCGCCGTCGCCCTGGTACGTGAAAACGGTATTGTTGGGTAGCACGCGCTTGATGCCGGTCGCCATTGCTGGTGCCCGGCCGTGGGCAGCTTCCACAAAATCCATCTTGAAGTAGCGGTAGGCAAAAACTGAGCATCCGACCGGTGCCACGCCGATTGTGTTCTCACGCAGGCCCATTTCATCCAGTACTTCAGCGATCAGGCGGTGGGCAACACCGTGCGTGCAGCCGGGGCAGTAGTGTGTGTGGACGTCGGTAAACGATTCAGGACGCTGGTAAATTAGTTCTGTTGTCGCAACCATTATTTTTCTCCTGCTATGACTTTTTCCAGGCGGGGGATCCAATCTTCCCGGGGATCTTGTGCGCCAGGTCCTTTGTTCTCAGCTACCCGACGGATCTCACCATAGATCTCGTCTGGCAGGGGAGTCATCCCTCCCATTCTGCCGTAGAATTCCACCGGTACCTTGCCTTTGACAAGGCGCAGAACGTCGTCCAGCATCATACCGGAGTTCATCTCTACCACTAAAATGCGCTTGACCCGGTCTGCCAGTTCGCGGAGCCGGTCAGCGGGAAAAGGCGCCAGCGTGATCGGCCGCAGCAGGCCGGCCTTGATGCCAGCTTCCCGCGCTTCGCGGACAGCGGAAGAGGCTACTCTCCCAGCTGTGCCAAAACCGATCACCAGTACCTCGGCATCCTCGACCTCGTACTCTTTGTAAATGACCTCATTCTTCTCAATTTCCTTCCAGCGTTTGAGCAGCCGCAAATTGGTGACCTCTTCATCAACTGGATCGATGTAAATCGAGGTCAGAATATTGGGGTCGCGATCTTTAGCGCCGCTGACGGCCCAATCAGGCACCTTGTCGGGTATTTCCCGCAGAGGAGGAAGTTCGGCGGGCTCCATCATCTGCCCCATATTGCCGTCCACGACCACGTGAACAAGAGCCCTGTATTTATCCGCCAGATCAAAAGCCAGGCTGATATAATCGATTGCTTCCTGAACGCTGGCAGGCGCCAGGACGATGGGGAAATAATCCCCATGACCGCCGCCTTTGATCATCTGGTAGTAATCTCCCTGAGAAGGGGCGATATTTCCCAGTCCAGGCCCGCCGCGCATGACGTTGACCACGACCGCGGGTACTTCGGTGCCGGCGATGTAAGAAATCCCTTCCATCATCAGGCTGATACCCGGGCTGGAAGATGCCGTCATAACCCGTTTTCCTGTGCAGGCAGCGCCATAGACCATATTGATCGCGGATACTTCACTTTCTGCCTGGACAAAAGCCCGGCCTAGTTCAGGAAGACGGGCGGACATATATTCCAGGAATTCTGTTGAGGGTGTAATCGGGTACCCGTAAAACGCTTCCACACCAGCCCGGATGGCTGCTTCTGCAAAAGCATGATTTCCCTTTAAAAGTTCTTTGGCCACTGGGATTACCTCCTGGCTACTTTTTCGGGTTTTTCTCTATAGACAGTTATGGCGGCATCCGGGCAGACGACAGCACAGATGCCACAGCCTGTGCAGGTTTCCTGGGTCATTTTGGCAGGGTGATAACCTTTGGGGGTGAGCCTCTCCTTGTCAAGGACCAGGACCTCCTGAGGACAGGCTTCGATACAAAGACCGCAGCCTTTGCAGTACAAATCATCGACAACAATCCATCCAGTAACAGCCATTAAAGTTCTCCTTTCTCGAGCCTGCGAACTGTGGTTTAAGACATTAATCCTGCCCTTGTTATATCACATACCCGGGCAGCCTGTTTTCATGCTCTATATTATAAGAAGACTGGTCCCCCGGGAATAGTGACAAGATACACCTCAGAGATGAATATAAATCAGGTGAGCAGAGCCCCGCCAGGCAGGCATCTTTATTGACACCCCTAGATGGTCTGGTATAATGGCACGGCATTGAAGGAATAAATCCTTCTGCGGCCTTTTGGCATGGAATAAGACCCCCAACTTCCCCGGGATACTGTGGATCAAGCGCCAGCACACGGGGGTTCCGGTGAAGTGAAGATTGGAGGAATGAATATGAAATATGCGATTGTAGTAAGCGGTGGAAAACAGTACAAAGCTGTTCCCGGCGAGATCATCCAGGTAGATAAACTGCCCAATAAGGTGAAGGACAAAGTCGTCCTGGATGAGGTATTGTTTATTGCTGACGGAGATAAGAAAGTCAGCATCGGAACTCCGACGGTCAAAGGCGCAAAAGTGGAAACCACGGTTGCCGACCAGATCAAGGGACCGAAGATCCGGGTGTTCAAGTACAAACCAAGAGTACGCTACCGGAGACGGCAGGGTCACCGCCAGCAGTATACCCTGCTTGAAGTCAAGAAGATTGTTGAAAAATCGGGAGAGAAAGATGGCTCATAAAAAAGGCGGCGGATCAACCCGCAACGGACGAGACAGTAATTCGAAACGTTTAGGCGTCTAGAAGTTCGGCGGCGAGCGCTTGCGGTCT
>JARROG010000226.1:0-3410 GCA_037384185.1 Anaerolineales bacterium
TCCATGTCGTCCGCCTTCTGCTGCAGGATGCGGCCGAATTCCTCGCAGGCGAGGTACACCTCGGCCGGCGAATTGACGTGAATGTGGACCCGGATCCGGTGGTCGCTGCCCGCGGGGATCGCTATATTCTCAGGAGACCATCTCCTTCGGAAACGCTGGGAGGTGGGGTGGTGGTGGATCCCTTCCCGCTGTACCGCTACAAGAGATTTGACAACGATATCCTGGATAGATTGCAAGCACTGCAGGGGGGAGATCCCAGGGATATCCTGCTGCAAACGCTGACTCGAGAGAAATTCGGTGTCTGGATGGATATCATTCAAGCTGCTGGGTTGGATCCAGAGTCAGCTGAAGAAAATTTGAAAGAATTGATTGAGGATGGTGTGATCCTGGAGATCGGGAAAGATGGTCCCCGGGGGAAGCTAATTGGGCTGCGCTCCACCTGGGAGGATACGCTGGCTGGTTTGCTGGAAAGAGTTTCTCGCTACCATGCCAGCTACCCGCTGCGGCCCGGAATGGCGCTGGAAGAGTTAAAGAACCAATCTGGTTTGAAGGAAAATCTGTTTCGGCAAGCTGTAGCTTATCAGGTTGCCCAGCAAGCCCTGATCCAGGAGGGTCCAGTGATCCGCAGTGCGGATTTTAAGATCCAGTATTCAGCCGCCCAGGAGAAGGGAATCAAGAATTTGCTGGATATGTTTGTGGAAAATCCCACCCAGCCGCCGTCTGTGGCAGAATGTACAGCAGCGGTCGGAAATGAAGTTTTTAACGCATTAACCGTTCAAGGAGACCTGATCCAGCTTTCCAGCGAGGTGGTATTCAGCCGGGATGCCTATCACCAAATGGTCCAGAAACTGCGGGAAAAACTGCAAAAAGAGGGAACGATCACTGTTGCCCAGGCCCGGGATATGTTCGGCAGCTCCCGGAAGTATATGCTGGCATTCCTGGAACATCTGGATCAGGAAGGGATCACGGTCCGCGATGGAGACCTGCGGCGGTTGAGCAATTAAACGGTAAGCAGCAGGTCAGTAAGCAGTTTGACCCTTGTTCTTTCTAAATGATTCCAGGAATTGAAAGGGGTGATATCCTGTGGAAACGGTCCTGGGTGTTGCCCTCGTGCAGGAACATTTCCCCGGTCAATATTCTTGGTATCAATCTGTAAGATCATTTACCAATATAAACGCAAAACCGTCATAACCCTTTTCGCCCACTGTCTGGATCACAGTCGCAGAGAGCCGGGGTTCAGCAGCTATAAATTCGTTGAACTCCTGGATTCCCTTCACGCTGGAGTCCTCGCTGTTCCGCTCAAGAATATCCCCTCGCCTGACGACATTATCAGCGATGATCAGGGTACCAGGGCGGGAGAGCTCCAGCGCCAATTCCAGATAGGTTCGGTATTGATCCTTGGCCGCGTCGAGGAAGATCAGATCGAAGGCAGGAGTTCCTACCTCGATAAGATCCTGAAGCAGATCACGACCGTCACCGACGATGATCTCAACTTCACCGTCCAGTGCAAAACGAGCAATATTTTCCCGGGCAACCCGGGCGTGATCGGGATCGATCTCCAGGCTGATCAGTTTTCCATCTGGACCCAATCCGCGGGCCAGCCAGGCGGTGCTGAAGCCGCCCAGGGTGCCGATCTCGAGGATCCTGTTTACTTTCCCAAATCTGACCAGGGCTTCTAACAGGGCTCCCTGGACAGCGGTGATCTGGATGGTCGGCAGCCCTTCCTGGCGGGCATTCTGATTGGTCTGTTCAAATTCCGGCGCTGGCTTGACCAGCAAGCTGGTGTAATACTTGTCTACTGCGCTCCAGAGTTCCTGGCTCATAATTTATCCTTTGTTGACTATTTGCTTGATTGGCGGCTTTTCCATCCCGCGATCAGACCGATCCCCAGCAAACCGAACAGGGAGGAACAGATCGGCAGGGATTTTCCTGCTGGGTTGGTAACCGGTTGAGGAGTTGGGGTTGGACCGCTGAAGTTGGCTGCTCCCGGCGTGGGGGAGGGGGGGAAGGTTGGCAGGGGCGGCGGGGTGGCAATGCTGTAGCCCTCGGCGCCCAGGGAAGCCGCCCAGTCCAGCTCGAATTGGTCTGCGCTGATTTCCAGGGCCTGCGGGAAAGCATCCTCGGTATTGAACCCTTCCTGATAAGCTGCCAGCAGGGATGCCAGTCCGCCGGTTCCATATTGCTCAACCAGATAATTGACCGCACTCAACGACTCTGCATAAGCCAGATAGACCCGCTCGGTGTTATGGGCGCCAAATCCCCGGGCTAAATTATGGAGTGGGATCAGCTCCCCGTTTTTGGCTGCGTCCTGAACGGTCTGAAGGACCCAATCCTGGGAACCCAGCTCGTTATACTGGGCCAGGCCCTCGTTGAGCCAGACAGGGATGGACACGGTGGGGTTGTGAGTTGCCTGGGCAAAGAAAATATGAGAGATCTCGTGGGGAATGACCCCGTAGAGCCAGCTGTCAGCGGGATCGCTGCTGGAAACGATCTGGACCGTGATGCCGTAATTGTTGAAAGTCTCCCCGCCAACCCAGTCGTAGGCGAGGTTGTGCCAGGAGGCGAATTCTTCCGGGCTGTTGTTGATCACAACCAGCAGCTGATTTTCGAGGTTGATCTGGAACAGCTCCGTTTGGCGCTGGATCGCTTGCGAGGCGATGTCGAAGACCGCCTGCCCGAATTCTGCAGGTTTATCATGCCACCAGACCGCGATCAAGTCATTTTCGAGGACCTGCCAGTCGTAGCGGGTGTCGGTGTACTGCACCCGGAATGTCTCACTGGTGAAGTCGGTACCGTCGGCCAGCTCCAGTTCCCAGCGCACCAGGTAGCTCATCATCGGCGGGGTGGTGAGGTCCCGGGTGTCAATTGTGTATTCCAGATTGACCTCATTCCCCGGTGTGAGCTCGATCTCCTCCACTGTGTAGCTTTCCGGAGAGTAGAGGCTGGCCCGTGAATAGGCGATCTCAGCCCTGATGATGTCTTGATCAGAGCTAACGACTGTTGACCTCACTGTGAGCTGGTCCGGGAACTGATTGATCAGTTCTGGGGGGGAGAATTGAATCCCATCCTGAGCCTGGACGGGACTGACCAGCAGCCCATTGGTAAGCAGAAGTGCGATGATCAGCAGAATTGGCAAGAAATGTAAGCGGGTATGGAACAAAACGGCACGCTCCCTGTATCCAGATTGGGAAGATTTTACCCCACCGGCAGCCTGCCATGTCTAAGAAAAAGATTAATATCGGACCTATCCTTCTTCCCGGCGGTGAACCCGATTCTTGTATTTATATTCATCCACACCCGGCAGATCCAGGACTTTGAGGGGCTGTTTTTTGACCTGATTGCGGCAGGCCCGATAGGCGATCCAGTAGGAATTGGGATTTCCACTGTTGGCCAGCTTGACCACGATCGGC
>JARROG010000227.1:0-3388 GCA_037384185.1 Anaerolineales bacterium
TTTTCTCCTTCCATCCGATTTTTCTACTTCCTGTTCATCGATTCTTAAATACGCTCAGGCGGTACTGGAATAACGCAGTGCGGGTTGTTATTCAATCGTATTCTATCGCTCAGCCCTCCTCGTTGAGTCCAGTTAGCAACCATTATAGATGATAAATCTGAGGAAGAGGGAAGCAACTGCTCCTACAATGCGCCCCTCAGAAGCTTCGGGAGACCAGGATGTGATTTGAGCGGCAACCATTACCTCAGCTAAAAACCTCGCACCGTTCCCTTCCGATCCGGTGCCAATTGATCACTCCATTCCGGAATGGAAAAGGGTGTTTGGTATAATCAAAACCGGACAGCGGCAGAGCGGTATTCACTGAAAACCAAGTGATCCCGCCTTGAGAAATCAGCAAGCTCAGGTTCGATATCAGATAAGGCTCTGGATGAAGTACAACATGAAATCACAACAGCCTGTTAACCAAAACTCTATTCCCCAGCCTGCATCTTACCTCCCACCAACGGCCAATCAAAATATTGAGGACTATCAAAAACAGCTCCGCCGCCTGGCTTCAGAACTATCACTGGTAGAGGCTCGTGAACGGCGCAAGATTGCCTCAGACCTCCACGATCATATCGGGCAAGCGCTGGCCTACGTTACTCAAAAAGTAACTGCGCTTCAGGGAAATACGATTTTCTCAGGAATGGAAGAGGATTTTTCAGAGATCGTCGAAATTCTCAACAAAACTATCCGGTACACACGAAACCTGACTGTGGAAATAAGCCCGCCAGTTCTTTATGAACTTGGATTAACAGCTGCCATCGAGTGGTTAGCTGAAAGAGCATATCAACGTTATGAACTAAAAACATCGGTCGTTCAATCCGGAACTCCATTGGAAATTTCCGAGGACATCCGGGTGTTCATATTCAAAGCAGTCCAAGAATTAATACGAAATGCAGCCAAACATGCTCAGGCGGCTTCTGTAACCGTTCAAATCAATTGGGGCCAAGCTGGATTTGAGATTATCGTGCAGGATGACGGGAGGGGATTTGATACTCAGATATTTGATAGTGACCACGGAGCAGACTGTTGTTTTGGGCTCTTCAGTATCCGGGAGAGATTATCCTATCTTGGAGGCAGTTTTGAACTGAGGTCAGCGCCCGGCAGGGGTACGACAATCTCCATTCACACACCCTATCAAATCAACAAGGAATTAAATGATCAAAGTATTGATCGTTGATGATCACCGCTTATTAATCGATGGCTTATGCCCAATCCTTGAGAGCCAAAGAGATATCAAGGTGATTGGTACAGCTAAAGATGGTCTGGAAGCTATTGAACAAGCTCAGCTGCATCTTCCCGATATTATCCTGCTCGATATTTCCCTGCCCCATTTAAATGGACTGGATGCTGCCCGGAAAATCCTGGACGAACTGCCTGACACTAAAATCATCATGCTCTCAATGCATGCCGACAAAAGGTTTATTCGGGAATCAATTCATATCGGCGCCAGAGGATATTTATTAAAAGAATCCGCAATCAGCGAAGTTATTTCTGCCATTCAAGAAGTTCAAAATGGGGGATTTTTCTTCAGTCATGAAATAGAAAATAAAGTAATCCAGGATTATGTAAAACAAATACAGGATGGAGATATTCCTTCATATTTTCCATTAACGCCCAGGGAACGGGAAGTCCTGCAGCTGCTGGCAGAGGGGAAATCTACCCGAGAAGTGGCTTCCCTGCTGGTGATCAGTATCAAAACTGTGGAAAGCCACAGAAAACAGATCATGGACAAACTCGGATTGCACAGCATCGCTGAGTTAACCAAATATGCCATCCGAGCAGGCCTTACCCAACTGGACCAGCTTTAGATAATCTCCAAATTCTTTTTCCATTTTTCGCTGAACAGCCAAATAAGGTATTTCCCAGCTATTAATCAGGGAAATCCCTATTTATCCAACCCCTGTCCTTTGGTACAACTGTACCAAAATAAGGAGGGTAGGATGTTTAATACAGGAAATACCGGCTTTATGCTTGTGGCAACCAGCCTGGTGATGCTCATGACACCTGGTCTGGCATTCTTCTATGGCGGCCTGGTTGGCCGCAAAAATGTGCTTTCCATTATGATCCAGAGTTTCGTTTCGATGGGAGTGACCACCATTCTGTGGTATGCGGTAGGTTTTTCCCTGTGTTTTAGCGGCGGGGAAGGCGGAATTATCGGCAATCTTGACATGGCATTCTTGAACGGCGTGGATATTATGACGCCGTTTGGTGATGGACAGATCCCAATGTTTGTCTTTTTTGCCTACCAAATGATGTTTGCAATTATCACACCGGCTTTGATCACGGGTGCTTTCTCAAATCGGGTTCGTTTTCCAGCCTATCTGGTATTCCTTGTTGCCTGGCTCCTATTAGTCTATTTCCCATTTGTTCATATGATCTGGGGTGGTGGATTGCTGGCTAAATGGGGCGTTCTGGATTTTGCAGGCGGCATTGCAGTACATAATATAGCCGGGATGGCCGCTTTAGCATCGGTGCTTTTTGTCGGCCACCGCAGGATAGCCGACAAAGGACCTCACAGCATTCCACTTGTCGCTTTAGGAACCGGTTTGCTTTGGTTTGGTTGGTATGGTTTCAATGCAGGGAGTGAGCTACAGGTCGACTCTATTACAGCACTGGCATTTGTGAATACAGATATCGCTGCTTCATTTGCGGCAATATCCTGGTTATTCCTGGAATGGTCACTTGTCAAGAAACCAAAGTTCGTCGGCCTATTGACTGGCGCTGTGGCAGGGTTAGCGACAATTACACCTGCTGCTGCATTTGTCTCCCCCAGTTCGGCAGCGATCATTGGGCTCTGTGCGGGGTTAATATGCTACGGTGCAGTGAGTCTGAAGAACAAGCTGAATTGGGATGATGCCCTGGATGTATGGGGAGTGCATGGAGTCGGCGGCGCGCTTGGAATCATCATGCTGGGCTTACTGGGCAGTACTGCGGTCAATCCGGCAGGAGCAAACGGTCTTTTCTTTGGCGGAGCAAATTTCTTCCTCAAAGAACTGGTGGCGATCTTGATCTCCTCCTCCTATGCATTTGTATTTACATATGGAATGCTGTGGATCATCAACAAAGTGACGACTGTCAAAACATCGGAGATCGAAGAAACCACCCTGGATGAGTCCCTTCTGGGAGAGAATGCCTACATCAATTAATGGGAAGTAATTAACAGCCCACTGCTCTCGGGTAGTGGGCTGTTCTCTTTTAATCGCTGGCAGTAGACTTCTTCTTTTTTCCGCAGTTCCCCAAACTGCCCGATTAGATTACAATCCTTAGCCCTGGCCGCCCACCCTGACCGACTATCAGGTGCAGCAGGTATTAGGCAACCTGGGGACTATCCTGACAGATTGGA
>JARROG010000228.1:0-3368 GCA_037384185.1 Anaerolineales bacterium
GAGATACCGCCTAACAAGCTCAATTGAAATCAAACGGGTGCGGCGATCAGGCGATTCATATGTCCACCCGCTCCTTGTTCTGATAATCAAAGCTGGGAATAGTCCGATTTCCCGATTTGCGGTAACAGCAGGCACATCGATCGGCAATGCGGTTAAGAGAAACAGAGCCAAAAGGCTGCTCCGGGCCGCCCTGCGGGATTTGATCGCAGATATCAAACCCGGCTATCAAGGCCTTTTGATTGCCAGGAAGCCGCTGCTTCAGGCCAGCAGTCAGCAAGCCAGTGCTGCGCTGAAAAATCTGCTGGAGGAAGCTGGAATCGGACCCAGCAACTAGCATGGATAACCAAATCAGTCTGGAACATCCGGAAGAGATCCACCCTACCCAGGACCCCCCGCTGGGGGATCTGAAGCTGTCTATCTGGACGCTTGCCAGGTTTCCTATCCTGGCGTTGATCCGCCTGTATCAGGAAACTCTTTCGAAAGCACTCCCGGGCAATACCTGCCGCTATTACCCCAGCTGCTCACACTATACCTATCAGGCGATTTATAAATATGGTGTGGTGATAGGCGGCGCCAAAGGTGCCTGGCGAATCTTAAGATGCAACCCCTTTTCAAAGGGGGGATATGACCCGGTCAAATAGAGCCAATCAAAGAGCTGAATATGTTAAAGAATAAGAAAACCATTTTTTTCCTCATCCTGATCGTCCTGGCCGTCTCCCTGGCAGGCTGTGGAGGCAGACGCATTGTCGCCACCGGCTGGTCAGGAATCACCGTTTCAGACGAGACGGTGTATTTCTCGTACGGTCCTCAAGCCTATGCTGTAAACCTCGATAATGGCTCACAACAGTGGGCTTATCCTTCTGAACCGGTCAACGGCCTCGATTTCTATGCGGCGCCAGTTCTGGCAGATGAAGGAAGCCAGCTGATCGTCGGCAGTTATAAAAACGAGATTTTCAGTCTGGACCCCCGATCTGGCGTCAAGAACTGGAGTTACACCGTGGTATCGGAGGATAACTCCACTGTGCGCTTTATCGCTTCCCCCTTGGTAGCAGAGGGACGCATATACGCGCCAGCATCCAACAACACCCTGTATGCCTTGAACCTGGACGGTACCCTGCAGTGGACCTTCAAAACCGGGGATCCGCTCTGGGCAACCCCGATTTATTCCGAAAGCTGTGGATGCCTTTACCAGGTATCCATGGATCATTTCGTGTACGCCCTGGATCCTGAACGAGGCACCTTGACCTGGAAATCCGAAGACCTTGGCGGACCGATGGTCAGCTCACCAGCACTATCTGAGAATGGATTGATCATCCTCAGCACCTTCAATAATGAGGTGATCGCCATTGATGAAGAGAGCAGGCAGGTCGAATGGCGCTTCGAAACATCGGATTGGGCCTGGGCCAGCCCGCTGATCGACGGTCAGCAGGTCTATGTCAGCGACATCTCAGGGACTTTCTACGCCCTTGATCTGGCGGATGGAACCGTACTCTGGCAGGTAGCTCCCGGAGGTGGGATCTATTCAGCTCCGCAGGTAGTCGACGGCTTGATCTACTTCGCCACCGATACCAGCAGCCTGGTGGTCCTCAGTCAGGACGGTGTTGTCCAGCGCAATCAACCGATCGATGGCCTCCTGTACGCCAGCCCGGTTGCTGCCGGAGACAAGCTGCTACTTGCTCCCTCGGAATCAGAATTCTATCTGGTAGCGCTGAATGACAGCGGAGTCCAGCTCTGGGGCTACCCCCCGCCAAAATAGGGGCCAGTTCAGAAAGATAATTATTTTATAGACAGGAAAATACCATGTGGGATGCCTTTATCACCTTAATGATCAACATACTGCTCTTCATCTATGATGTGATCGGCCAGAACTTTGGCTGGGCCATCATCATTTTCACCGTCCTGGTGCGTCTGGTTACCTATCCACTGACTGCCCAGCAGATGAAAAGCAGTAAAGCCATGCAGGAACTCCAAAAATCCAAAAAATGGCAGGATATCCAGAAGAAATATAAAGATGACAAGGAAACCCTGGCCAAGAAGCAGATGGAGATCTATCAGGAGATGGGCATCCGCCCATTTGGATCCTGTCTGCCTCTGCTGATCCAGTTCCCCATCATCATTGGCCTCTACCAGGCGATCATCCGAACCCTGGCGGTGACTCCGATCCAGCTGGTCAACCTTTCTAAACACATCAATAACGGGGCCAGCTTGATCCCCATCAAGAGCCATTTCTGGTGGATGGAACTGAGTGAGCCGGAACGCCTGCCCATCCTGGGTATCAGCATTCCGGTACTGGCAATCCTGGTGGTTATTACCTCCTATATCCAGACCAAAATGGTCACTCCTCCGTCCAGCGGCCCTGGTGATGGGGGTCAGGGTGCTCAAATGACTCAGGCCATGACCCTGTATATGCCCTTTTTCATGGGTTATCTGGCACTGACCTTTGCCTCCGGTCTGGCACTGTATTTCATTGCCACCAACCTGGCAACGATCGCTCAGTACGCCATGATGGGACAGGCCAATTTCAAGAATATCCTCCCCAAGCTGCCCGGCTTGAACCGCTGAGGCGGATTGGGAATATTAACTTACAGAGAGGGTTTTATGAACAACAACCGCGCAACACTGGAGGTCATTGCCCAGAGCGTAGAAGAGGCCATCGAAAAAGGTCTCGCTGATCTGGGGCTGGATCGAGACGACGTAGAAATCACTGTGCTTGACGAAGGTGGATCGGGATTACTGGGGATCGGTTCCCGCCAGGCCCGGGTGCGAATATCCTTTCTATCCCAGCAGGAAGAAGGTCAGCAGGATGTGGAAGAGAGTACCGCTCCAGCTGGAGAAAAGGATCCCCTCCTGAAATTGACTGAGGAAATCGTCTCTGAACTGCTGGAGAAGATGAATCTCGAGGCCAATGTGGAAGCCAAATTTGGGGAAGGCAGGGACGAACTGCCTTACCAGCCCATCCAGGTTGATATCACCGGCGAAGATCTCAGCATTCTCATCGGCAGGCGAGCCAAGACCCTTAATGCACTGCAGTACATTACCCGCCTGATTCTGGGCAAGGAACTGGAACACGGAGTACCTCTCAGCATTGACGTGGAGGGCTACCGGGAAAGGCGCGAGATGCAGGTCCGCCAGCTGGCGCGTCGCGTTGCCCAACAGGTAGCGGACACGCACAAGAAGCAGGCACTTGAACCCATGCCTCCTAACGAAAGACGCTTTGCCCACCTGGAGCTGCAGGATTTTGCCGAGGTTTACACCGAGAGTGAGGGAGAAGATCCCTACCGCAAGGTGGTTATCTACCCCGCTGATTGAGATTGAATTGAAGGCAATTCGAACTGGCAAGGAAAATCATTCCCTGCCAGTTTTTCTTA
>JARROG010000229.1:0-3362 GCA_037384185.1 Anaerolineales bacterium
CTTTGAGATAGGGGGTACCGGGTATGCCCAGGTTCTGGCCATCGATCCAGGCAGCCTCCCCCTTGGCAACCATCTCGTCACTGTTGTAATCGGCCTCAAACTGGACAGGGTCGAGCCCCAGCTCTTCGGCTTTCTCCACTACATAGCTGTCAAATTCTTCCAGACTGAAATCGGACCATTCAGACTGCGTCTCAAAGAGCATGTCATGCATGGCCCAAAAGGCATCATCGCCCTGCAGGCCGGCTGCCTCTGCCGCCCGGGTGGCGGAGATGGCTTTATCATGAATGCTTGCCAGCGGGAAGTGGCGGTAGACAAAGCGCACTTCATCGGGGTATTTCTCCAGCAGCGCTTTCAGATTCTGGTGGGCCGGAGCGCAGTAAGGGCACTGGAAATCAGCATACTCAACAATGGTGATGGGCGCATCCGCCGGGCCCAGGATCCAGTCAGTTTCGGGATCCGGAGTAAAGACCTCCAGATCCTCCGCGCTGGGAATAGGGGGTGGTGGATTGGGTATACAGGTTGGCTCACCCAGGGTCGGTTGGACCTCAGCGGTGGGCACCTGGACGATGTCAGTCGGTACCTGGGTCTGGGTCGCTTCTGGCTGGGAAGCTGGCGCGCAAGCTGCCAGCAGGCTCCCCAGCAGGACTACTATTAATATGGGTTTGATAGTTTTCACAACTTCCTCCTTAAATAGGATGTCCCCAAATTGTACCAAGTTTCATCCTTGCTTTTGACAATTTCGGATTTCTAATAAAGCTCTTAAAGGGACACTCCGCTCCTAATCTTCCTCTTGAAACAGCTCTTGAAATTGGTCCAGGCGCCATTTCCAGGCTACCTGGCGCATAAAAGCCCGGTAGGAAGGTGAGCGGGATTTCAACTCCCTCAGCTCTGCGCCCAGATCAACTCCTTCCTGACCCGCTGCGCCGCCGGGTTCAGCGGCATAGGAACCATGGAAAGCGAAATAAGCCTGGTTCAAGCGCCGGATCTGGTAGCCGTTATCCCAGAAGAAAGCCCTGCGCTTTTCCATATAATCCTCAGCTTGCTCGATCCTGCCTGCGGCCAGCAGCCGATCGACCTCAAGCCGGGTGATGTGCATCTCCTCCCGAAAATCAAAAGGTGGAGGTCCGGGATCAACAGGCTCCGGCTCGCTCACGGCATCCTCGGGTCCCGGATTGATCTCTTCCGCAGCAGGCGGTGGATCGGGCGGCAGAAATTCCGGGTAATAGAGCTGGAAAGTTTTCTCCTGGATGGCATCCGCAGAGAGATCAGCGATAGTTTCGTTGATTGTGGTTAGCTCAGGGCTGCTGTTATAAGCCAACCCCAGCGGCCTCAGCGTGAGGTAGTTGTGGGTCCATTCATGGGCGGTGACATGGATCAGCCAATCCAGATTGCCGGACTCTATGATCATGGAGGGATACAAGCCCACTCCACCGATGCCCACAACCAGGGCGGAGACGTCCAATGAATCCTCTATCGAGCGTTCCAGACCGGTGATCTCATCCAAAGTCAAACCGTGGACCAGCATGATATTGGCTTCCTGGCGGATTTCATCCCGGGGGGAAACAATCAGGGCATAAGAATCGGGTTCAGAGCGAAAGAGCACTGGGGGCAAGAGCTGGCCAAATAGTGACATATCCAGCTCGATCAGCGCATTGTCCAGCTGGCTTTGCAGCACCTGCTCCATAAACGGGGCCAGGGCATCGCGCTGGGAATCCACCTGCTCCAATTCCGCCCGGACTGCGGCCTCGCGCTCCTGGCGTCCCGTTTGATCGGGATCAGATACCACGGAGACCAGCTCGCTCTCCAGCTGGTTGGCCTGGTTCTTCAAATCCAGGTAGTCATGGACCAGGTCCCGCTCTTCAGCAGGGGAAAGAAATTTCTGTATTTTAAGGCGGTTCTGGGCTGCTTTCCTGGCCAGGGCTGAGAGAGTCCAGGATACCGAGTCGAATTCATAAGGTCGGGAGAAAGACCGGATGCCCTCCAGCTGGCCGGCCGGGTCGATGACCGACCCGCTCAGCAAAGCCAGCAGGAGGACGCTGATCCAGGCCAAATTGAACAGGTGTCCAGGTTTCAAAATCGCTTTCATGAGATATCGACCAGATATGGGCTCTCGGGGAGCACGACAAGAACTCAACCACATGAGCCTGTATTCTTGAGATAAGAGTTTATTTAATTGGCCTAGATTTTACCACGGGGGTATTAACGCTGTATCGGAACCCGCCGGCCGCACTCAGCTGAAAACACTGGGGGGCGGGGCCTGTTTCGGCTGGATTCCCAGGGCGCCATCAAGCTGATCAGCCAGGATCATTTCACCCAGACGGTCTCCATACGCCGTCAAAGCCGGGATATTCGCGGGGTCATCCATGGGATAGGGTTGATCCAGATCGATCTGGAAACGCCTGAAGTCCAGTTCCGGGAAAAAGGTCTTCGTCAAATGGACTTGCTGGTCATCTGCGGAACTCTGGAAAGCGCCCAGCACAGGTCCGATCCAGTGCCAGGGCCAGAAATTCTTGACCTGCTGCGGCTGGAGGTTGTGGGGTTCCCGCCCGGTCCCCAGGCTGATCAGAGTAGTTTCTGCGGGGTCCCAACCGAGCACAAAGCTAGCTTCATAAGCTGCCACATAACAGGGATTGTGGTAGGAACCTACACCGCCGTCGACATAGCGGCTGTCAACAGGTGGGAAGTAGGAGGGAACGGCCGAGGAAGCCAGGACAGCCTTGACCACCGGCCAGGGTTCTTCGCTGTCGACTTCTTTGAAGGGTTTGATGAAGAGCGTTTTGTTCTCGACCAGGTCAAAGGCAGTGATCACCAGGTCAAGGGGATTATCACCATTCCAAAAATCCGCCATCGTCTTCTGACCCAGCTGATCTTCCAGCGCCTGGCGGAGGGGTTCCAGGGAATATCGATAGCGGGTCAGCGGCCAGAGAGCAGAGCGCAGGGTGGTTTTGAAAATCTTAGGGCCAAAATCACAGTACAACCGATGGATCTCCTCCCCAAACAGCCCGGTAGCGACCCCGGCAGTGATGATCGCTCCTGTGGAAGTGCCAGCCAGCAGCCCGAATACCTGATAAGCCGGCTGCTGGAGGTGTTTTTCCAGTACAGCAAGCGCCCTGGAAGCGAGCACTCCCTTGATGCCGCCCCCATCAACTGCCAGCGCTACATGTTTGCGGAACGGTTTCATGGTTTCCTCCCAGAGGGTGTGGAACTGTTCTGGTGGCAATTTCCTGCTGGTACTCCTGTATTATAAACCGCTGCTGGAGGAATCGGGACGGACAGTAGAGCGAGGGAATTCAGACAGCTGGGCGAATAAAAGAGGTGGGCTCACCTTTTCCTGTCATTGCGAGGAGCCGGGTTCACCCGGC
>JARROG010000230.1:0-3741 GCA_037384185.1 Anaerolineales bacterium
GCCTGGAGCTGGCGGGGACCGCTGCAGTTCAATCATGGCAACTCCTATGCCCTGCGTTTTGATTTTGACGGCGCACCTGGCGCAGGATCCCTACCTAATGTGCACGCCGAGGATTTTGGCTTGATCATCGATTTCGAGAATGGCTGCCAGATCAACATGCCTTCTATCCACAAAGGGTTAGTAACCTGGACACCGACCGCCACGCCGCTGCCATCCAATACACCTTCACCAACACCTACTGGGACACCTACTAACACGGCTATCCCACCTACAGCCACACTAGTACCATCAGCCACAAATACTCCATCCATCACACCTACTCCCAGTAAAACACCCTACCTTTCACCCACTCCATCACTCACTGCGTCAATAACTCCCACAAGCACTCCAACGGATCCGTTCACGCCGCTACCGACCAGTACGCCTATCACACCAACAGCAACGAAATCACCGGTTCCTACAATTGTCGATACACCGACCAAGACGCCGATCCCGCCCACCCCAACAAAGACACCCATCCCGACCTGGACGCCGGCCTGTCCGTTTGATGACCCGGGATGGCCCTGCCAGCCCACCTGGACAGCAACGCCCTGAGGTGATGCCCCATTTTTATTCGAAAGAAACCTGGCTGAGTGCTCTCAGCCAGGTTTTCCACTTTTATCTCCCCGGGTTAACTTGTACAGAACCCGCACTGCAGTCATCCCTGCAATCAATCTCAAATCAAAACTATAAAGAAATGCTAGTTCATATTCCGTGTTTTCTGCCGTGTTGAGCATAGCTATAATAAAAAATGATTATAGGTATAAGCAAAAACAATTAGAGAAAACTGTCACAAAGGTACAATTATCACATGGCATAAAGGGGGTTTCCCGCCATAATTAAATCATTATTTAATTGAGCAGGATTCAAACTTATGACTAGTGGGTTCAGTCAAAACCAAGGAGAGAACATGAGTAAAAGATGGATCGTTATTAGTTTACTGGCGCTGGTAGCAGTAGTCCTGGCGGCTTGTGGTGGGGGGAACGCGGGCGAGTCAGCAGGACAGGATTGTCCAGACTGCCCGGAATGCCCTGAGGTTACCTGCCCCGAACAAGTGGGTGGTGAAGTGCCTTTCCAGGACGATTGGGCAGGTTCAGGACATGCGGACAGCGCCGCTGAGGCATTCCGCCACTGGGACGAGGAAGATGACGGCCTGGTAGCAGCCTCCTGCGTCAAATGCCACTCGACTGCTGGATACATTGATTTCAACGGTGGTGACGGCTCTGCAGCCGGCTCGATCGAGAATGAAGTGGTCGCGGCAGATGTGATGGGTGTGCAGTGCGCTGCCTGCCACAACCCGGCTGTGGTTTCCAAGACCAGTGTGGTCATGCCATCTGGACTGGAATTGACCGGATTGGGCGATTCCGCCCGCTGTATTGAATGCCACCAGGGGCGGGAGTCCCAGGTCAGCGTCAATGCCGGTATTTTGGAAGCCGCGGGTGTGGAAGATCTGGCAGAAGTTGATTCGGATGCGGTTTTGGAAGGGCTGGGTTTCAGCAATATCCATTACTTTGCCGCAGCCGTCAGTAAATTCGGCACCATGGCTAAAGGTGGCTATGAATATGCCGGAAAATCTTATGACGCCGAATTTGCCCATGTCGAAGAATTTGACACTTGTATTGAATGCCACAGCCCCCACACCCTGGAGGTCCAGCTGGATAGCTGCACCACCTGTCATGGTGAAGGAGATCCCAGCACCTTCCGGATGGAAGGATCCACTGTCGATTACGATGGGGATGGAGATCTGGAAGAGGGTATTGCCTCTGAGATCGCTGGCCTGCAGGATGTTTTATCCCAGGCGTTGGCTTCTTACTCCCAGAGTGTGATCGGGGAGCCGATCGTTTATAACGGTGCCGCCTATCCTTATTTCTTCGTTGACACCAATGGGGACGGTCAGGCAGACGATGCTGAATCCATTCGTGATAACAGTTATGGAAGTTGGACACCTAGTTTAGCACAGGCAGCTTACAACCTTCAGGTTTCGATGAAGGATCCCGGGGGCTTTGCCCACGGTGGGAAGTACATCATCCAGCTGCTGTATGACTCGATTGAAGACCTGGATGCAGGTTTGGCTGAAGGTCTGGCACGAGATGATGCTGGTCACTTCATGGGGTCCTCCGAAGCATTCCGCCACTGGGATGAGGATGGAGAGGTGCCCGGTAGCTGCAGCCGCTGCCACAGCGCAGACGGATTGCCGCTCTATGTGACCCAGGGTGCTGAAATCAACCAGGAGATCTCCAATGGGTTCCAGTGCTCCACCTGCCATGGCGGCGGTGAATTCCCTGCCCGTTATGCAGTGGAGTCTGTTACTTTCACGAGCGGAAATACGGTTGCCCGTGCGGAAGGGGATGAATCAGGACTGTGCACGACCTGCCACCAGGGCCGCGAATCCGGCCTGAGTGTTGAGAAGGCCGTTGAGGGTGTAGCTGCCAATACCGTTCTCGAAGGGCAGCGGTTCATCAACGTTCACTACTTCCCCGCAGGCGCAACTCGTTATGGAGCGGACTCTGGCGTTGGTTATGAGTTCCCCGGCAAAACCTACGTGGGTTTCTTTGAGCACGTGGACGGGTTCCAGGGCTGCACTGATTGCCACGACGCCCATGAGCTGGAAGTCAAAACTGATACCTGCTTCACCTGCCATGCGGGTAAGGACTCGGTTGATGACATCCGGATGTCCGATGTTGACTATGATGGTGATGGCGATGTTGAAGAAGGTATGTATGGTGAGGTAGAGACACTCAAGGAAGCTCTGTACGCTGCGATGCAGGCTTACAGCGCGAACACCGCGGGTGTAGACGGGATTGTCTATGACGCCCATTCCTATCCTTACTACTTCAACGATGCAGGTGAGAGCTACTCCACCTGGACCCCGAGTCTGCTGGAAGCTGCTTACAACTACCAGTATGTCACCAAGGATCCGGGAGGATTCGCCCACAACGGTAAATACATCGTCCAACTGCTGATCGACAGCGTTCAGGCGGTGGGAGGCAGCACCAGCTCCTTCACCCGACCCTGAGATAACTCTCGAGATCTAACCCAGTACTGACGAGGACCCTCCGCTGCACAGCGGGGGGTCCTTTTTAGATGCTGCAGGAATGGAGAGCAGCAGCTGCCTCAGATGGAAACTTACAGTTGTAATACTGCTGTTGAGTCCCGGGGAGTAGGTATGGATGCTTGGTGTGGATCAAACCAAAGTCAAAGGTCCGCAATCTGGTAAAGAGTTTAGAATCATACCGGTCTTTTGGCCAATCTGATCTCAGCGCCGGATTGATTTGCTTTAGACTTTATGCAGGGGAATGAGCTGCCGGAGTTGACCCAAGCCCCCTCTGAGTCTGTTACAAGGCCAGGACATCATAAAGCCCACTTATCAAACTAAGTGGGCTTTATGATGTCTTATTTGTTGGCTGGATAGATCAATTGTCAGGAGCTCCTGCAGCGATCCAGTCCAGGAAAAGCTGGATGATCGGATCGGGCAGTTTTCCTCCGGGAGGCATTACTCCGCCGATCTCCTGGTTATCAAGCAGTTTCTGAGCCAGCAGGCTGTTATCTGGATCGCCAGGTATGACCACCGGTCCGTTATCTCCGCTGTTGATCACCGATTCATAGCTGGAGGCATCCCACCCGCCAAGCGATCCATGGCAGATAGCACAATCTTCTTCCAGGATCGGGAGAATGTCATTGGCGAAGGACGGAACGCCAGAG
>JARROG010000231.1:0-3327 GCA_037384185.1 Anaerolineales bacterium
TTTCCCGCTGCCCGGATGAGTAAAGGTTTCGACCTCGATCTGGTAGGCTTGGTTGATGAATTCTGGGGTAAGGACTTCTTCGGGTTTACCCACACACTGCAGAACACCGCCTACCAGCATCGCTACCCGGTCCACCACACCAGAAACTTGATTGAGATCATGCATTGCCATCATCACAGACAACCCCTGCTCGCTGACCAGGGTCCGCAGGAGCCGGAGCAGATCCACCTGGTATTTGAGGTCGAGGTGGTTGGTAGGTTCGTCCAGCAGTAAGACACTTGATTTCTGAGCCAACGCCCTGGCCAAAAGTACGCGCTGCTGTTCTCCGCCGCTGATCTCCGCCAATTTTCTCTCAGCCAAGAATTCCACGGAGGTTTCCTTCATAGCCCAGTCAACGATTTCCAGATCCTCTTCCTCTGGGTTTCCCAGAAACCCAAGATAAGCTGTCCTCCCCAGCAGCACTGTTCGGCGCACTGTGAATGCACCTCCCAACTGATGGGCCTGGGGCACGACAGCCACCATCCTGGCCCGTTCAGCCGGCGAGAGTGATTTGATTGATTTGCCACCAACCAGCACATCACCGCGGTCAGCCCGCAGTACACCGCTGATAACTTTGATCAAAGAGGATTTCCCCGCTCCGTTCGGTCCGATCAAACCCATGATTTCCCCTGGACGGACTGTCAGGGTGATATCATGCAGTGCTTCAGTGTCTCCATAAGAAGCGGATAAGGATTGGATCCGTAAAACGGGCTTGGATTCTCGACCGCTCACCAGAACACCTCCTTTTTAGCTTTCCTCAGGATCCAAAGAAAGAATGGAGCACCGATCAGGGCTGTGACAATTCCTACCGGCAGGTAGCCCGGCGCCATAACAGTCCTGGCAACAATATCAGATAGCAGCAGAGTGACAGCTCCTCCCACGATCGAAAGAGGGATAAGTTTCTTGTAATCACCGCCCCACACGATCCGGATCATATGGGGTACTACCAGGCCGACAAAACCGATTACTCCTGAAAAGGATACTGCCGCAGCGGTTGTCAGGGACGCCGAGATGATGATGAATAGTTTCACCTTCTCAACTGAGAGCCCCAATTGTTTAGCCTGCTCCTCACCGAACTGCAGCACATTTAAGGAATGGCCGCTGAGAACCAATGTCGCCAGGCCCACAGCGAAGTACGGCAGAGCGATGACTAGAGGTTCCCAGCCGGTAACCGTTGATCCACCCAATAAAAAGCCCATCGCCTGCAGCACCATCTCATCCGAGATCAACATCAAGAAAGAGGTCAAGGCCGAAGTGAACGAGCCGATAGCCACACCGGCCAGAATCAGAGTCGTTAAAGGAACAATCTGCCCAACTTTCGCCAGTTGGTAAACCGCTATGATCGTAGCGAGACCACCCAGAAATGCCCCAACAGGGACGAGATAGCGCCCAGCTTGGGGGATGGACATGATGATGATAGCTCCTAATCCTGCCCCGGATGCAACCCCGATCAAATACGGATCAGCGAGCGGATTCCGGAACAATCCTTGAAAGGCAGCTCCGCTGCCAGCCAGGGCAGCTCCTGTCAGGCCGACCAGGATCGCGTGGGGCAGGCGCAGGTCCCAGATGATTGTCTCGTAATATTCTGGCCAGGAAGCTGTAGGTTCCAGACCCGGGATCTTGCTCAGCATAATTCGCAGAGCGCTGCCCGGAGGGATGGTCACAGCCCCCAGGGCAACGCTCAGCACAAAAGCAAGCACCAGCAGGGAAAACACTGCCAGATACGGCTTGGATCTCATGACTGCTATTCCCAGACCTCTGGATGCAGGATGCGGGATAATTCTTGATATCCATCTACCAGGCGGGGACCGGGAACGCTGAGGATGAAGGGGTCAAATCCATAGATCTGTCCTTCCAGAACAGCAGTGATCTCCCCCCAACCCGGCCGGTCAGCGACGCTCTCCGCAGTAATTCCGTAGAGCTCATCAGCCAGCAGGATTACGTCGGGATCCTGAGCTACCAGAGCCTCAGAGCTGATCTGGACCCATTCACCCTCCAGGCTGTCACCCAGGTTTTGACCCTTCGCCCGGCTGATCACATAAGAAATGAAGGTTCCCGAGCCTGCTGTCCAGGGGTTGGCTGGTTCCGAAGCATCCAATTCATAGAATACCAGCGGCAGCTGATCCACACTGCTGAGCTTCTCATCAACCAGGGCTACCTGGGAGGAAAGTTCCCCCACCAGTGCTTCGGCCTGATCCTCCATACCGGTGAGCAGTGCGATATCCATGATATTGTCATACAGGCCTTCAAAATCATCGGGGTTGGCCTGCCAGTAGACAGTAAGACCCAGATCACGCAGTTCGGCAACTGCTTCCGCCGAATAGATCTCACCAGCCAGGATCAAGTCCGGCTGCATGGCGAGGATATCCTCGACCGGGATGCCATCCCACATCCCTCCCAGGTCCTGGGCTGCCAGAGCTTCTTCAGGGTAATTGGAATTTGAATCCCGGCCGATCAGGCGATCCCCGGCACCCACGCCAAATAAAATCTCTGTGAGTGAGGGGGAAATGCTGATTATTGCCTGAGCAGGTCCATCCAGGGTCAGTTCTATTCCCAGGTCATCCGTGATTGTAATGGCTTCCATTTCCGGTTCAGCGGTTGCAGGCACTTCCGTCGGCTCAACTTGCGGCTGGACAGCAGGAGCGCAGGCAGATATCAACCACAGCATAGAGATCAGGGCACTTAATAGAATGACTGTTTTTTTATTCATATATCCTCATTTGTTGTTATTTCGCCATAGGTTATGTTAAAACAAAAACCCCTGTCTCTGACAGGGGAGGCACATGGATTATGTCTATACATCTTCCAAGTTCACACCTCCTTACCGCGAGAGTTTCATGAACTGTCAGCAAAGGTGGTCGACCTGGCTTATTAGCAGCGGATTGCTGCCAAATCACAGTTGCGGGTCAGCGTCTGATTCACACAGACTTCGCCTTTCAGCCCACCCCGAGAGGGTATAGGGCTCCTTTGCCGTATTCACATGTTAATCTTCAATCGTACTCAACCTTTGTATTCTCAAGATTATGCAGGTTTTTGTCAATTTACATTCCTCACATTTCTTACCGGGTGGGTATAGTAGTGTTACACTTGGATAAGACCAGCTTGTATTCACCACCCCAATGACTATGGAAAAATATGACGTAATTGTGATTGGAGGCGGCCCTGCAGGATTGATGGCGGCCGGCCAATCTGCCGCAGCCGGCAGCAGCACTTTGCTGATCGAAAAAATGGACCGTCCGGGCAGAAAACTGCTGTTAACGGGAAAACACCGCTGCAACTTGAGCAATT
>JARROG010000232.1:0-4290 GCA_037384185.1 Anaerolineales bacterium
ATCCGCCGCTGTGTGGAGAATGAAGCTGGAAGGGATTGTTATCTGATTAACTGCGGTCCAGAGAGCATCGGGAACCTGGTTTCCTGGCTGCGGGGGATCAGTGATGGCTATACTTACTTTGATGAGACTGATACCTACCGTAAGGTGGAGGGGCCGGTTGTGGTCGAGTTGGTACCTGCTGAAAAAGCCCAGTTTGCTCCTGAGGCGAAACCGGGGACACCCGCTATGGATCTATATCGAGATGATCCTGAGCGTTTTGACCTCACCAAACCCTATTTTGTTGGCCAATCTTCCTTGTTGGAGATTGCTCCTGAAAGCACTGCTGAGGATTGGGTTTGGGAGGATTCGGAATCCGATCTCAAGAAAACTGAGCTGCACGGGGTCCATGAAGCGCTGGGAGCGAAGCTGGTGCCCTTCGCAGGCTGGGAGATGCCTGTACGCTACAGCTCCGTGATGGAAGAGCACCAGGCAGTTCGGAATGGGGCTGGCCTGTTTGATGTGGCCCATATGGGCGTTTTTGAGATCTCTGGCCCGAACGCAACGACTTTCCTTGATACAGTATTCTCCAACTATGCTGCCTGGTTGAATGTCGGAGAATCCCTCTATGGCTATTTCCTGGCCCCGGATGGGAGTGTGATAGATGACGGGATCGTCTATCGGATTGGTCAGGATCTTTATTATCTGGTCATCAACGCGTCCAATGAACAGAAAGACTGGAACTGGCTGAACGCAGTCAACGATGGGGAAGTGATCCTTGATAACCAGCGTCCCTGGGTAAAACTCGAAGCACCGGCAGTCTTGAGAAATCTCAAGGATCCTGCCTCTGGGAAGGATCAGAAGCGGGATATCGCTCTCCAGGGACCAGCCTCGCTCGCGACCCTTCAGGCGTTGACGAAAGATCCTGCGCTGAAGAAATCGCTTGCCCGGCTGCGCCGGACGGCTTTGATGACTTGTGAACTGGCAGGTATTCCCCTGATCGTTGCTCGTACTGGCTATACCGGTGAGAACTGGGGATTTGAGATTCTGGTCCATCCTGATCAGATGGTAAAACTCTGGAAGGCGATCCTTGACGCGGGTGAGGCTCTGGGTGTCAAACCAGCTGGTTTGGCATGCCGGGATTCCACAAAAACGGACCCGCCGGCCTAATATGCTGGACCCTGTTGTGGATGACCATGGCATGGAAGTAGGACAGGTAACCAGCTGCTCTGTGGACGTCAGTGGTCGTCTGGTTGGGTTGGCTTTGGTCAACTGCCGCTGTGCGCAGGAGGGGACATCCCTGCGGGTCTTCCCTCTGCAGGGGAAGTCTCTCCAAGAAGGCTTGCTGGCAGGGAATAAAGTTGCCCTCCCTGTGGATGTCACCGTGTTATCCAGGTTCCCGGAGAAAGATGGCCAGCAGCCCCGCTGGATGACTGGAGAAGATTAAGGGTTCATTATCTAATTCAGACATGACCAACCGCGTTATCTTATTATGGTAAGATAAACGCGGTTGTTCTATTTCCGGCGGTCAAGGTCCGCTGGTGAAATTTGGAGGAGAGAAATGGATCCTATCATATTTACTATTCCGGGGACGAATCTGTCATTGCACTGGTACGGCGTGATCATGGCTGTGGGCATTATTATTGCCGGATTGGTTGCTGAATGGGGTGTTCGCCAGCGGGGAGAAGATGGCGAGAAGATCTGGGAGCTCTTGATCTGGGCAGTCCCTTTTGGGATTGTGGGAGCCCGATTATGGTATGTGGTCAACGATATGCTTGGAGGGGGGAAGTACTATATTGATAATCCACTGCAGATTCTGAACCTGCCTCAAGGCGGGCTGCATTTTTATGGAGCTGTGCTCTTTGGCGCCCTGGGCGGCTTCATTTATGTTAAAAGGAATCAACTTGACTTCAGAATTTTCCTGGACGCGGCTGCGCCGGCGCTGCTGATCGGTCAAGCTTTGGTGCGACCTGCCAACTTTATCAACCAGGAACTCTACGGTCAGCCGACAACCCTTCCTTGGGGAATTCGTATTGAGGAGATACACCGCATCGGCCCCTGGAGGAATATGCTCCTCTACCCTTACGATACTACCTACTTCCACCCAACTTTTGCCTATGAAATGCTCTGGAACTTCCTGGCAGCTGGGCTGCTGCTCTGGATCGCATTGGAATTCAAGAACAGGATCAAACCGGCCAGTATTTTCGCCGGGTGGATGGTGCTGGAAGGTGTAGGACGTGAGATCATCGAATTCTTCCGGCCGGACCAGCCCCGCTTGGTGGGAACGGACATCAGCTATTCGCGCATTGCCGCCGGAGTAATGATCCTGATCGGTATATTGTGGTTGCTGGTGAAATATGAGATCATCAAACTTCCTTTCCTTAAACCGGGTCCGGATGCATATCGGATTTCCAAACCAGCCGTTTCCTCTGCAGAGGGATCTTAAGGTTTCATCAACAACATATACAAAAAGGAGCAGCCAAATTCGGCTGCTCCTTTTTTGTTTTCTGAGATCACACTTATTTTGAGCAGATACAGTAAGAAGCTGAGGATATACCTCCATCGTGCCAAGTGCCCCCTGCTTCTTTGCAGTCTTTCTTGTCCAGTGAAGTTTCACAGGGAATCGGAGTTGGTGTAGGGGGAATCGGTGTGGGGGTGGGTGGGGCGATCCGGGTTGGAACCGTCTCCGGCTCCACGTCGTAATCTGCCACCACGGCCGAGATCCAGCAGCGCATCTTTAGCATCAGATCTTCGATATAGAACCACAGCGGTAGGTAGTCTTCCGAGCGGGCCAGAATCTCAAACTCTGTGCCAGCTTCAAATGCGGTCGCAGTGTCGTAGACGGTTCCCGGCCCCAAACGGCAGAAGGCGTTCTTGTTGAATTTCCCTTTGCTGGAAGCAGGTTCAGGAGTTGGCTCGGGAAGGAACTGATAGTCCCAGCCAAAGCTGACGTCTCCCAGCTCTTCGCTGCTGCCTAAAACCACCTCGGCGAACGCCGGATCTGCATCCCGGACCGGGAAGGTCCAATTCCCCGGGATCAGGATCGCGTCATTCGGTGAGGTCAGGGCGTTGACATTGACGCAATAGGTTCCAGCGGTTAAGGCGGGTAGGGTGTAAGCTCCGCTCGCGTCGGTCAGGACCACGCCGGCAATTCCGGGCGCCATTGGAGGACAGGCTCCGCTGTAAACAGAAACCTGGACCCCCTCGATACCTGGTTCAGCGGGATCGTAGATCCCGTCCGCGCCCAGGCCTCCCCCAGGAAGGTCTATACAACCAGGAGGTGGAGATGCCGGTGTGGTATTCGGCACCGCGCAAAGGTCGTGCCAGATTAAGCCGCTGATAGAGGAGTCTCCCAGGGGGGAGAGCAGACGCCGGAAATTGACATCTTCCAGGACATCTCCGGACGTGAGGAGGATTTCGATCTCGTCCGGATAGAGAGTTTCCTGGAGAGGTGAGGTCTCCAGGCAGTAGGTTCCGGCTGGCAAGTCCTGGACCAGATAAGCCCCATTTGTATCGGATTCATAGGTGTCCAGCAAGGCTCCGGTTGGAGGGCAGCTGCCATCGTGGACATCTACCATCACGCCGGTCATAAAACCATCCTCCGGGTCGCGGATATTGTTGCGGTTGGCATCAATATAGGTCCAGCCGCTGATCGATCCCCCTGGAGCAGTGTTCTCAAAAGCTCCCCTGTCGCATCCTGTTCCCTGGGGGCGAGTGATAAAGTTCTGGTCCTGGGCGGTGCACAAATCCGGCGAACCGCTGTCAATGGCTGGGCTGCCGATTCCAAGGGGATGGCTGGGAGCCAGACTTCCATATGAGCCCAGCGGCTCCAGCAGGGGGTCTGTTGAGGACAGGTCGTGAGTGCCTGAGAAGCCGCAGGTGCCATCGCTGTCGAGGTTGTAATCTAGCGAATCCGGTGCAATCCCCGCACAGTCGCCTCCAGGATTATCAGCCAGGATCGAGCTACGGATCTTGATCTCGGAACCGGTGTCTATCCGTAACCCCCCGGGATTATTGTTAGCGATGGTCACAAAACGGATATCAAAATTACCCGTATTATAGATCCCAGCCCCTCCACCCCCTCCCAGGGCTTCATTGCCGCTGATGGTGACGTTCTCTAACAGTAGCCCCCCTGATGGTATCGGTCCATTATTATAAATTCCCCCTCCAACAGCCCCGTTGGCTGTGTTCGCTGTGACTCCGCTCTCGTACAAATGCATCATACCGTTATCATTGTAGATACCACCCCCCACAGTGGCATTGTTCCCGGAGATCCAGCTGTTGTTGACGCCGATCGCCCCGGCGGCGACGAGC
>JARROG010000233.1:0-6520 GCA_037384185.1 Anaerolineales bacterium
CACTTCAGTCTAGCTCAACCAGAAAAGGTGTGCGTCAGCTGCGGGAAAGACCATTATTTGCTTGATAACCTGTGCGAGCGGTGTTCCCGCCCTGGTCTTGATCAGCCTGCGGTTCGCTTGGCAGCCCGGTGACGGCCGTTATCTCAGTGGCGTAGAAAAATGTGTGTGTCCTTCACCTTTATCATACAATAAATTTCGGGGAAGGATATTCACACTAGAATCAATATAGCATCTTCGCAAACGTTTGTCAAGAATGGACCTGGAAACCGGTCCTGGGGACAGGCTGATTCCGTCAACATCCGGGGACGGCCGTCGGAGCGTCTTATTGTCATTGCGAGCATAGCGAAGCAATCTAGCTGTTCGGTGTCAGTCCTCACCAACCTTCACAATAATATGATCGACTGATTGATCGTGGCTGGATTGCCGCGGTCGCTCCCTTCGGTCCGCTCCCTCGCAATGACATATAGGTCGCTGCGCTCCCTGATCAGTAGGCCTGGGGCTGCGACCGAAGACCGGAGTCCCTGCGGGACGACCGGAAACGGGCCCAGCTGACCCGGTCCTCCGTCTTCCGTCGGTTGCGAAGCAAACAATCGGTCCCGAGCGAAGCGAGATCATTTCCAGCCCGCCAGGGCGCTTATTTTCCCTGCTCCCCCCAGATCAGTACCAATTTTCAGCGGGAGACTTGACAAACGTTTGCGTAAGTGCTACGCTACATAAAGGATTGGCAGCATTTCTTTATTGGATCCCCAAATCCGCCTTATTCGTTTTCAAAACATTCATATTTCCTGTATTCAGGATAGGTTCAAAGGAGTTTCCAGTGGCTGAAAAACACACCGGTTTTGTTTTAGTTGAATTGCTCAAAGCATATGGCGTCGAGTATATCTTCGGCATCCCGGGCGGACAAACGCTGCCCCTCTATGATGCCATCGATATCGAGAAGCAGGGAGAGGCCATCAAGCACGTCATGATGCGCGATGAGCGCAGCGCTGCCCATGCTGCCTGTGTCTATTCCCGGTTCACGGGTAAAGTAGGCGTCTGCGACGCAACTGTGGGCCCCGGCGCTACCAATCTGCCCTCCGCTCTGGGCGAAGCGCTCAATTCTTCCACCCCCATGCTCGCGATTGTCGGGGAGCATCCAGTTCCCTGGATTGACTACATTGATCACGGCCGTGCCTCGCAGGGTATCGATCAGATCAGTATGCTCAAAGCGGTCACCAAGAAAGTCATTTACGTTCCAACCAAGCACCTCTCGCGGTAGATGATTTGCAGGATTATATTGACAGTGATTTCGCCACTTTCCCCGCCACCCGCACTGTCCCGGAACCGAATAAGGTTGCCGAGGCCGCAAGATTGCTGGCCCGGGCCAAGAACCCCGTCCTCCTGGTGGGAGGAGGAGCGCTGATTTCCGGTGCTTCCGAGGAGCTCAAGGAATTAGCAGAACTGCTCACCATTCCGGTTGTGACCACTTTCACCGGGAAGGGTGTTTTGGCGGATGATCATCCTTTGGCGATGGGTGTGGTGGGCATCTTTGCCAACACCCCCGGTGGGGAAGAGCTGCTGCGCAATGCGGATCTGGTATTTATGGTTGGGACAAAGAACTCCCAGTCTTCCACCTTTGCCTGGAGTGTTCCCACCCCGGAGCAGAAAGTCATCCATCTGGATATTGATCCCTCTGAAGTAGGCCGGATCTTCCGCACAGACGTTGGTCTGGTCGGGGACGCCAAGCTGGGCCTGGCGGCACTCCTGGATGTTCTTCAAGAGACTGGAAAATACACCCCGGATCAGGAACGGTTGAAAAGAGTGAAAGCTCTCAAGGCGGATTGGGAAAGTCAGATGGCGGAGCTCTTTGCTACGGATGACGTTCCCATCAAACCCCACGCCATCATGGCAGCTATCAACGAGACCCTGGGTCCTGATGATATCCTGGTCTGTGATGCCGGCTTTGCCAGTGCCTGGGGCGGCATGTACTTCCTGCAGAAGCAGGCGGGACGCCACTGCGCCTTTCCGCGGGGGCTGGCAGGCCTGGGCTTTACCGTGCCTGCTGCCATTGGCGCCCAGTTAGCCGCGCCTAAGAGCCGTGTCGTCAGTCTTGCAGGGGACGGAGCCTTCGGGTATGTTTTAGCTGATCTGGCAACCCAGGCTGAGCTCAACCTGCCCGTTGTCAATATTGTTCTCAATAACTCAGCCTTCGGCTGGGTCAAATGGGCCGAGCGAGTTTGGTACAAGAACAGCTTCAGCGCCTCGGATCTGTCCCGGATTGAGTTTTCCAAGGTTGCGGAAGGATTAGGATGTGTGGGCATCAAGGTGGAGAAGCCCGGAGAGCTGGCTGGAGCGCTTAAGAAGGCTCTTGGCTTGAACCGCCCGGTCGTTCTGGAAGTGATCACGGACGCCACCACCACGCCAAAATAGCCCCGGGTATAGACCCGGTTAAAAGGAACCAAGCAGCAAGGGAGAGCAGGGCATGATTGAAAGGATAGATCACACCGCATTGGTTGTCAGCGACATGGCCCAATCCATCGACTTTTACACCGGGATTCTGGGCTTCCGGATTGTCAAGGAGCTGGATTTTCCAGGGCGGAAACTGGTCATGATCTCTATCGGCTATGATCTGGCCAGTAAGATCGAACTCATCCGCTATGACGAGACGGATCTTTCCGATCCGGTTCCAGTGGAGCGCACACCCCTGGGACTGCGGCACCTGGCTCTCCATGTCGATGATGTTGCTGCGACCTACCAGGACCTGATCGAGGCGGGAGTGGAGATGGAGCCGGAACCGCCTTTTCAGCGGCCGGATGGCCCCCCTATCGCCTTCGGGCGCGATCCGGATGGTGTGCTGCTCGAGTTCTCGGAGTTGTAGCGTGCGGCAGATGTTCGCAGTTTCATTTCAGACTGAATAATTGGCAGGAGATCACGGAGGGTTATTATGAATTGTTTGGTGATTGGCGGAGCCGGTTTCATTGGATCTTATGTGGTTCAGAACTTATTGGCAAAAGGACACCATCCGGTGATCTTTGATTTCTTAACCGATAAGAATGCCCTTCAGAAGATCTGTGGACCGGACGAGATTGATAAAGTGGACCTGGTCTACGGCGATGTGTCCGACCTGGCCTCTCTGGCCCGGGCTGTGAAAGAATATCAGATTGACAGCATGGTCCATCTGGCTGCCTGGCAGATCCCGGGCTGCAATGCCAACCCCACCAAAGCCATCACCATCAACGGCATCGGCTTCAACAATACCCTCGAGGTCGCTGCCCTCTTTGACGTCCGTCGTTTGGTGTGGGCCAGCTCCAACGCGGTGTTTGGCTCCCCGGATTCCCACGATGCCGATCTGCTGCCGGTATGGCTTCGGCCGCATGCGCGGGGCCAGCACCTTCGCCAGCGCCATGATCGAGAAATCCGCGCTGGGAGAGCCCTGTGATGTGGACAACGGAGATGCCGTGGTGGATTGGTTCTACGCTGTGGACGCCGGGCAGCTGGTAATGGCCGCTCTGGAAGCGGATCCAACGCCGACCAGGGCCTATAATGTCTCCGGCGACCTGCGGGGCGTGAAAGAGGCTGCAGACTATCTCACTGAGAATATTCCTGATGCCCAGCTCACCATCAAACCGGGCACGATCAACGCCAATTGGAATCTGGACAGCACCCGCCTCAAGGAAGAGATCGGGTTCGAGCACCGCTACTCGATGGAGGAAGGCATCCAGGATGCAGTGGCCAGGGTCAGGGAAAGCTATGATCTGCCGCCCCTGCCGGGTTTTGACCGCGTGGCGTTGTACTGACCCATTCACAGACAGCCTCGCTTGCCGCGTTCAACTTCCGGGGATTGAGCAGCAGGATGGCTTTCATTATTATCACTAGCGGTCGAAAGAATTCCTTCCACATCCTGTACTGGGGCAGGATGTGAACTGTTCTACACTGCAGTAAAATACTGGTAAGCCTTTCAATCGTCATATTTGGTGAACTCAATCATCAGCCTGGTATCCTAACAGCAGGATCCGCCTATGACCACTCTCAACGATCTCGCGAAAATCGCCCAAGTCAATGTCTCAACGATTTCCCGCTATCTCTCGGGAGAGCTGAAAGTTACTCCCACCACAGAAGCGCGCATCAAGGATGCCATCGCCCAGACCAATTACCAGCCCAACCTTCTGGCCCGCAGTCTCCGCAAGGGTCAGACGGATACCGTGGCGGTCCTGGTCCCGGATGTCTACCAGATCGGCATCAGCGGCATCATCGCTGGGATCGATAAGCGCATCAGCTCCTCCAGCAAGACCTTGATGATCCTGATGACCGGCAACAGCAGGAAGCGTGAGACCAAGGCTATTCTTGAACTTTGCCACCGCAGAATTGACGGTATCATCATCGTTGGCAAGGCGTTTGAAGGCGAGGAGTCCAACCAGGGAATTGAGGCCCTGGAAAGCGCTGCCATTCCCCGGGTCCTGGTCTCCCGCAATTTTGCCAAATCCAATATCGTTGAGATCGCACCGGATCAGGAGGACGGCGCCTTCCAGCTCACCGAGCATTTGATCGAATGCGGCTACCAGAAGATTGGCCTGATCCTGGGCTCAAGGCAGCATCCGGGGGATACTCTGAAACTGGCGGGATACCGCAAAGCTCTCCAGGCGCATGATTTGGAGTATGGTGAGGATCTGGTCATGGAGGGCCATTACACGACCGAGAACATCAACCGCATCGTCAGTAAGCTGCTAGATAAGGGTGTGGATGCGATCTTTTGCGCCACCGATACCATGGCCATCTCCGCTCTGCAGTACGTGCAGTTCGCCGGCCTTTCGGTGCCCGGGGACATCGCCATCGCTGGCTATGGCGGCGGAGGCTGGCCGGATATGCCGATTCCGAATCTGACAACTGTGGATGTTCATATTAAAGAGTTAGGCAGCACCGCTGGAAATCTGCTGCTCGATATCATCGATGGGAAGGATGATTTCGCAATGATGAATATCTCTCCTGTCCATTTGAAGATAGGAACCACTACCTAAACTGAGTTTGCGCGGATGACTGTTTGCAGCGAGGGTCCTTGAAGCAACCAAATCTGGATCCGGAAGTAATCTGAGGGGGAGTTCAATTTTATTATGGGAACTTCTTGAAAGCACGCGGGGCAGAGATGATTGGTGGTAGGTGCGATGGCTGTACCTTCCACTGGAATTAGAAATATGAGGAGGCATGCATGCCTTTTGGATACCACGGAAAAATTCTGCACTGCGATCTGACCAGCAGGGAGCTGACCGTCGAGGAACCTGAGGCCGGGTTTTACCGCAAATACCTGGGTGGAAGCGCGCTGGGTAATTATTATCTGCTGCAGAAGATGGATCCCGGGGTTGATCCTCTCGGTCCTGATAACTTGCTGGTTCTTTCCACCAGCGTCCTGACCGGGACCCCGCTGGCGGGCCAGAGACGTTTTGACGCGGCTGCCAAATCTCCTCTGACAGGGGGAGTAGGGAGTTCTCAGGCCGGAGGATTTTGGCCGGCTCAATTCAAATTCACAGGATTTGATGCCATCGTGATTCGGGGAGCAGCATCTACCCCTGTCTACCTCGGGATCCACAACGGTGAAGCTGAAATCAAAAGCGCGGACCATCTCTGGGGTTTGGTTACTGGTGAGGTTGAGCGGACGATCCGGGAGGAGCACGGGGACAAGAAGATCGAAGTGCTGCAGTGCGGTCCGGCCGGTGAAGCTGGTGTGCTCTTTGCCGCCATGATCAATAACTGTTCCCGGGCCAATGGCCGCAACGGATTGGGCGCTGTCATGGGCAGCAAGAATTTAAAAGCGGTCGCTGTCCGGGGAAAGTCCCTGCCTGAGATTGCTGATCGGGAAACCCTCAAGGAGCTGGCCAAATACGGAGCTCAGCACATTCCAGAGGGACTGCACCTTTATGGAACCGGGGAGGGCGTGGAGTGGCAGCAGCTTTCAGGAGGATTCCCGACCGGGAATTACCGGAGCGGAATTTTCGATGGCGCAGAAGCTATCTCTGGAACCACCATGGCAGAGACCATTCTCAAGGATCGGGCAACCTGTTATGCCTGCCCCATCCGCTGCAAACGGGTTGTCGAAATCAATGACCCCGATCTCGAGGTCGACCCGACCTACGGCGGCCCGGAGTATGAAGCACTGGCATCTTTTGGTTCCTACTGCATGATTGATGATCTCAAGGCGATCGCCAAAGCCAATCAGCTCTGTAATATGTATGGAATGGACACGATCTCCTGCGGGGCGACCATCGCCTGGGCGATGGAATGCTATGAAAAAGGATTGATTGGCCCACAGGATACCGATGGTTTAGCGCTTGAATTTAGCAATGTTCAATCTATGCTGACAGCTGTGGAGAGGATCGCCAGGCGGGAAGGGGATTTCTTCCGACTTCTGGGACAAGGCTCGGCTCGAGCAGCCGCGAAGATCGGCAGGGGTTCAGAGGATTTCCTCACCACGGCCAAGAATCAGGAAGCTCCAGCTCATATGCCCCGCGTCAAGCGTTCCCTGGCTTTGATCTATGCTGTCAATCCGAAC
>JARROG010000234.1:0-3303 GCA_037384185.1 Anaerolineales bacterium
TTCCTCTTCCATTCGTTGAACCGCTACTCTTTTGGCTATTTTGAACCTTTAGAGTCTTCCCGTTATTATCATGATATCCCCCCTGAGCTGCGAGCAGAGGACGGAGAGCAGGTCAGACAGGATGTTTCTTTTGGAGGCAGCGGAAACAGACAGTCCGCCCGAACCTGGAAAGAACTCCAGGGGAAAAGTGCTCCAGAGATAATCAGAGAGAACCAATATCACCCTGGTGAAAAGGTTGATCATCCAAAGTGGGGACCTGGCCTGGTTCTGAACAGTGTGCTCCAGGATGACGATGAGGTTTTGGATGTATTTTTTGAGGAGGTGGGCAAGAAAAAGCTGATCGCGTCTCTTGTCAATCTCAAAAAAATTGAATGAACGGGAATGGTAAAATACCTTAGTGGAACAAGTCCCTTCACAGGAAGGATAAACCTCAATGGCTGTAATTGAGAAAGGCTCTATCGAGGTAATCAGCCGGAGCCCAAACCAGACCCGGCGGGTTGGAATGCGTTTGGGAGAGCTGCTTCAAGTTGGGGATGTTATCTGTCTGGAAGGCAATCTGGGAGCCGGAAAGACCACCCTGGTCCAGGGAATTGCCTCTGGATGGGGGTCTTATGATTCCGTCACCAGCCCATCCTATGTATTGGTCAATGTTTATAGGAGACTGGATCAGAACCAGCTTTTTCACCTGGATGCTTACCGACTATCCGGACCGGAGGAGGCCATTGATCTTGACCTGGATGCTATGATCGGCCAGGGGCCGCTGCTAGTGGAGTGGGCAGATCGGATCCGCGATGCTCTGCCGGAGGACCACCTTTGGTTCAGGATGAGACTGATCAGTGATGAGCAGCGTGACTTCATCATTCATGCCAAAGGCGAGCGGCATAAAAAGATTCTTGAAAAATTTCGGGAAGATATCTATGGAGCATGACCATGTTGCTGGGAATTGACACCTCGACCCAGGCAGTGGGTATCGCTATTTTTGACGGCTTCCAAGTCCTGAGTGAGGAAAGCTGGATATCCCGGCGCTATCACACTGTAGAGTTGGCTAAAGCCGTTCAGGAGAACCTCAGTCGATCAGGTCTGGCAGCTGAAGATTTGGATGTGCTCAGCGTTGCTATCGGCCCCGGTTCTTTTACAGGATTGCGGATCGGACTTGCTTTGATAAAGGGGATTGCTTATACACAGCAACTTCCCGTCATAGGCATTCCCACCCTGGATATCACTGCCAGGGCGGTTCCAACCCAGGAGAAGCGGCTGGCAGCAATCCTTCAGGCTGGCCGGAAGCGCCTGGCGGTTGGATGGTACCACGTAAAAGACGGTGCTTGGAAGTCAGAGGGGTCACCCGAAAATCTCAGCCTGGATGAGCTTATTACTCGTCTGGATCAGCCTACTATCTTGACTGGTGAGCTTTCCCGGGAGATGCGCGAGCTCCTGCAGGATCAGAAGTTAATCTCCCTGGCAAAACCTACCATGGCAGTTCGCAGTCCCAAATACCTGGTTGAGCTAGCCTGGGAGCGCTGGAAATCGAATGACGTGGATGATGTCCTGCAGCTGAAGCCTTATTATTTGCATAGAGGGGATCCAATCCCTGGATAAATCCTAAACTGCAAGGAGTAACTCAATATCATGAATTCGGACCTCGAGCTGAAGAAAATAGCTGACGCGGTTTCTGTTTGTAAAAAATGCCAACTTCACCATTCACGGAAAAAAGGTGTTCCAGGGGAAGGGCCGCCAGATGCAGAGATCATGTTCATTGGTGAGGGTCCTGGATTTCACGAAAATATGCAAGGAAGACCATTTGTTGGCGCTGCTGGAGATCTGCTGGTGGAATTGCTGGCTGGGATCGGGATGAAACGGGAAGACGTTTTTATCACCAACGTAGTGAAATGCAGACCGCCAGGCAACCGGGATCCTCAGCCGGAAGAGCTCCAGGCTTGCGATTCCTACCTGGATAAACAGATCCAGATCATCCATCCTAAGGTTATCGTTACCTTAGGTCGATTCTCAATGGCCCGGTTTATTCACAATGCAAAAATCAGTGAAATCCACGGACAGGCTGTCCGGGTCAAAGGGATGCTGGTTGTACCATTTTTCCACCCTGCAGCTGCCTTGCACCGACCCTCTCTGAGGACAACCGTGGAAGAAGATTTTGCGAAACTCCCTGAGATGATCAAGAATGCCCAAGAAGCTCCTGCCTATCAACCAGAGACCCAACCAGAAGATGATAATAATCATGCGGAACAGCTGAGTTTATTTTGATCATGTTGGCGTATGGGAATATCCGGAGATTGAGAGATGAATGACAATAATGCCCTGTATAGGAAACTAGAGAATTGTTCTGCAAGTGTGGTTGTGCTGGGAATGGGTTATGTGGGTTTGCCGCTGGCAGTTGTCCTTGCTGAGGCTGGCTACCAGGTAACTGGAGTGGATCTTGATCAGTCTAAAGTCGATCAATTAAACCGGGGAGTTAGCTACATAGAAGATGTAGAAACCAGCCTTGTTAGCAAGTTGGTCAAGGCAGGTAGCTTACGAGCAACGGCAGATTTCTCGGCGGTAAAGGATGCGGACGCGGTAAGTATTTGTGTCCCTACACCGCTTCGGAAAACCCGTGATCCAGATTTGTCGTTCATTGTTTCCGTAACCGAATCCATTGCTCCGTTTGTCCACCGGGGGATGGTTGTCATTTTGGAATCCACCACTTACCCGGGTACTACCCGGGAGCTGGTGCTGCCGATTCTGTTGGCTGATAAGGACTTGATAATTGGTGAAGACTTCTATCTGGCTTTCTCGCCAGAAAGGGTTGATCCTGGTAGAGAAGATTGGACCACCAAGAATACACCAAAGGTAGTAGGAGGTTTGACTCCTAGCTGCACCCGGATGGCGGCCCGATTTTATCAAAGTGCAATGGAGAATGTGGTCGAGATGCTGGGGGATGGATCTGGAGCGCTGGTACTAGAGGGCGCGAAGGGGATGGTGTCGTGATCCGGCGGGCCAGGTTTTCCCGGCTCGTCCGTTAGCTCACCGCCCCCACCACTCCGATCCATGGATCACCGCTCCCGTGTCCGGCTCCTGAAGGTCGGCGTCTGGCTTGCCGCCCTGATTCCCGCCGGCCGCTTCGTGCAGCGCTGGTTCTTCGGGGACCGGTTCGGGGTGAATCCCATCGAGGAGCTCCTCCTCTGGTCGGGGTTGAGCGCCCTCGTCCTCCTTTTCGCCTCGCTGGCCGTGACGCCTCTGCGGCGCCTCACCGGCTGGAACGAGCTGCAGAAGGTCCGTCGTCTCGTGGGGCTGTGGGCCTTCGCCTAC
>JARROG010000235.1:0-6040 GCA_037384185.1 Anaerolineales bacterium
GCGCCGCCTCGGGCGTGTCCATGTGGGTCAACGCTCGTGCCGCGGCCATGCGAACCGAGCGCACGGGATCCGACAGCGACTGCATAATTCGCGGCGCCCGCTCCATCGCAGGTGCAACGCGCTGCAGCTTCACCGCCGCTGTCAGCTGCCATATCTATTGCCACTCCCAGAGCTTCCCAGGAGGATGGCTGGACTTTTCCGTGAAAATGATCAATATAGGCAAGGATCTTTTTTGTCATCAGAGCACCTTCTCGGCTATCAGTTTTTCAACCAGGGTTTTGGCTTTTTCTTCTGGCGAGTCACCAGCGATGATCTCGGTGACGATATCCTTCTGGGCTGGGTCCCTGACTTCCGGCCAGGAGACCGAGGAACTGGGTGTTTCCAGGTCCAGATCAGCTAGGCTCCAGACCGGGAACTCCGCTTTGGATGCCTTGCGGATGCCCATGAATGAGGGGTAGCGCGGCTCACCATAATCCTTGGATACGCTGATCACGGCCGGAAGAGCGCTATCTACCACTTGCCCGCCTTCTTCCATGGTGCGCAGCACCTGGATTTTCGCTTCCCCTGAATCGACGCTTTCAAAACTGGAGACCAGTGTCAAAGACGGCCAACCCAGATACCTGGCCACCTGGGGCGGGAGCAGTCCAGTATCGCTGTCAACTGACTGTTGGCCAAATAACGCCAGGTCTGCGTCGCCTATTTTCTCAATGGCAGCTGCCAGGACCTTGGAGACAGCTACGTTGTCAGCTCCTTTCAGGTCTGGATCAGAGACCATTACGGCTGTATCTGCGCCCATTGCCAGAGCAGGGTTGATGGCTTCGGTTTCTCCTTCCTTCCCGAGACAGAGAGCGATTACCTCGCCTCCCTGATCCGCGGCAAGGTTCAAGGCGGCTTCCACAGCATATTCATCCCAGGGGTTGATGATCAGGGGGGCATCACCCCAGCTGATCACCCCATCCTCAACCGTCATGGTGGCTGCTGTGTCAGGGACCTGCTTTACGCAGACGATGATCTTCACACTTTTACCCTCCTTGTGGTCTGATTGTGATGGATGTTCATTCCCGGACATCAGGTCCAGGTTTCAATGTCATAGGGGGGAAGCTCCTTGCGAAGCTTCTTATCTCTCCGCTTCTCCAGGGCATACTCAGCCTGGATGAGAGTTTGGATCTCACTACTTCCTTCATAGATCAGGGCGCCTTTGGCATTGCGCAGGTAGCGTTCCACTGGATACTCATCGCTGAAACCATACGCGCCGTGGATCTGAACTGCTTGCGAGGCTGCTCGGAACGAGGCTTCCGTGGCAAACAGCTTGGCAGCGGAGGTTTCCTGGGTATTGCGCTGGCCCTGATTCTTCATCCATCCTGCCTGAAGATAAAGCAGTCTGGCGGCCTGGTAGTCGAGGGCCATGTGGGCAATCTTCTCCTGGATCAGCTGCCGATCGCTGATCATCCCTCCAAATGCTCTTCGCTCTTTGGCGTAGGCTGTGCTTGCTTCCAGGGAAGCTCGGATCAGACCGGTGGCGCCGGCTGCCACTGTATAGCGGCCGTTGTCAAAAGCAGACATAGTGATCTTGAATCCCTCACCTTCTTCACCGATCCGGTTGGAGGCAGGCACTCTGACATCCTGGAAACTGATCCAGCCTGTTGAACCTGCCCGAACGCCCAATTTGCCGTGAATGTCGCTGCGAGTAACTCCAGAGCTGTTGAGATCTACCAGGAAGGTGGATAGCCCTTTGTACGCTGGTTCCGCATCCTGATTGGTGCGGACAGTGACCACTGCCAGGTCAGCTTTGGATGCCAGGGAAATCCACATCTTTTCCCCGTTGAGGATATAATCTTCCCCTTCCTTTTTTCCATTCGTCTGAATATGGGCGAAATCCGACCCAGCTCCTGGTTCTGTGAAAGCTCCACAGCCGATCAACTCCCCTTTTGCAAGAGGGACAAGGAACTTCTCCTTCTGTTCTTCTGTACCCCACTGTAAAAGGGTCAGGCAGGTCAACCCGTTGTGGACGGAGAGCACGACCCGCAAGGAGGTATCGACAGCCTCCAGCTCTTCACAGGCGATTCCCAGGGCAATATAATCCATACCCTGGCCTCCATATCTGACAGGGAGCGTTATCCCCAGGATGCCCAATTCGGCCATCCGCGGCAGGACAAAAGGTGCCATTTCGCCAGCTCGGTCCTGCTCGAGGATGATCGGCTGCACTTCTTTTAACGCAAAATCACGGACCATCCGCTGCACCATCTGATGCTCTTGAGATAATCCAAAGTCCACAAACGCTCCTTGTGTTTAGGCTGATTTGGAGATTATTAAATTATACCTTCAACAGGGATTCCTGCTGCCAAGGTTTCCTTTCAGGAGTAAATACAATATAATCTCAGGTATGACTGAAAGCCATAAAAGAGCCCTTAAGCTGGTCTTGATTGTGCTGCTGGGTTCCCTGCTCGGGATCAGCCCTACAGTACATAGTGTAACTCAAAATGCACAAGCTGCGGGTACCGCCCTGGCCAATGGATCTTATCTGGAAGGTGCCGCTCGCCTGATCGAACTGGCAGAAGCCAATCCCTGGTGGAAAGGACTCTGGGAACGGGCGGGTGAGTCTGCATTTCTTGCTGGCGATAATGAGCTGGCAGTCTTTGCATTGCAACGGAGCCGGGATTTAAATGACCTGTCGGAAGCTGGCCTGGTCGACCTGGGCAGCGCCTATTTGGAATTGGGAGAGTTAGAATCAGCCGAGCAGGTTTGGCTGTCTCAACCAGAATCTACTGCGGCTTTGAAAAAGTTAGCTGTTCTGTATGAGGATCAGGGAGAGATTGCCCGGGCTGTCGAAGTCTGGCATGATTATCTGGCGCTCTCTGAAGAAGGAGGGCAGCCTGAAGAGGTGTTTTATTTCGGGCTGCTGATCGCTGCCGATGCACCACCAAAAGCATTGGCATATCTTGATCAGTCTGCTGCTGCCTATCCGGAGGCTGGAGTTGTGGCCGCAGCGATCCGGGAAGCGCTGAACGAGGAACCTGCCTATGAACTCGTAAATACAGGCCAGGCCTTGGCATCTATCAGCTACTGGCGTCTTGCAGCCCATGCCTTTGAACGGGCTGTCCAGCTGCGTCCAGATTACCTTGAAGCTTGGATCCACTGCGGGATCATCCAGATGCTGCAGCGCTTCTCCCCAGTAGATCCAGGCTTCAAGGTAATCTGGACGCAGCTGGACAGCCCGTTCAAAGGCATGGGCTGCAAGACGCCAGTAGCTGATAGATGCCAAGGCCTGGCCTGTATTTACTTACTTGCAGGTTGCAGAGACTGGCTGGCCGGATCGGGGGGATGTCCTGGTGGAGGAAGGAAAATCCTTGGCCGCCCTGGGTGAGTTGGATGCAGCCCGTGACAAATATCAGGAAGCCGTCAAGATCAATCCCCAACAGGACAGCTTCTACCGCATGCTGGCTGAGTTCACCATCACTTATTCTTATCATGTGAAAGAACTGGGACTGCCTGCAGCCCGGATCGCTGTCCAGCAGGATAACCAGAATCCTGCTAACCTGGATATGCTCGGCCAGGTGCTCTTAGCCCTGGAAGACGATATGAACGCGGTCAAGCTCTTCCAGCAAGCGCTGACCGTAGATCCTGGTTATGCTCCGGCGTACTACCACCTGGGAATCATTTATTCTGCCCGCGAAGACCAGGATAGAGCAGTCTATTATCTCCAGCAGGCAGTTGCATTATCAGGGAATCCAGCCCTGATCGAACAGGCACAGCGTTTGCTGTCTACTTATTGAAATCCAGAGAGTGCAGCGCAGCCAGGAAATCGTAGAATTTCCGGTATTCGTTCTGCGTTGAGGGATCGAACCAATGACGATGAAAACTAAAATCGTGGTCCTATTGACAAGTATAATGCTGATCTCCCTGGCCTGCAGCCTGTCGCAGGTTTCCAGCCTATTTGGAGAATATCCCTCCGATTCGGGGGATCTGCTGTTCCAGGATGGATTCTCTGATCCTTCCAGCGGCTGGGATCGAATGACGAGCGAAGGGGGGATGACTGATTACGAAAACGGACGCTACAGGATCGTTGTCAATTCCACCAACGCGGATTACTGGTCTAATCCGGGTTTGAGTTTTGGGGACGTGCTGATTGATGTGGATGCCGGCAAGAATGCCGGTCCGGATGATAACGATTTTGGCATTCTCTGCCGCTACCAGGATACAGAGAATTTTTACTTTTTGATCATCAGCAGTGACGGCTATTACGGAATTGGCATTGTCCAGGGCGGGGAGCAAAAGCTGCTCGAACCGCCTCAAATGTATCAGTCTGATTCGATAATTCCTGGCAATGCGGCAAATCACCTTCAGGCGACCTGCCAGGGGTCCAGGTTGGTGTTGTACGTCAATGGCGATTTTGTCGCTGAAGCCTCTGATGATACCTTTGCAACCGGTGATATTGGCCTGATCGTGGGTTCCTTCGCTGAGCCCGGCGTTGATATCTGGTTTGACAATCTGATGATCAGGAATCCTTGAGCAGTTCAAGCTGGATTCCCATTTTGACGGTAGGGATTGAATGAAGGTTTATCTCGATATGATCGGCTGTCGCTTGAACCAGAGTGAATTGGAGGTCATCGCCCGCCAATTTGCCGCGGCAGGGCATACGTTGGTTGGAGAACCGGCTGAAGCCGACCTGGCTGTGGTCAACACCTGCACTGTCACAGCGGCAGCGGCTGCGGATTCCCGGAAGACGATCCGGCGCATCGCCCGCAGTGGGGCTGCGCGGATTGTTACGACCGGATGCTGGAGTGAACTTGAACCGGAGAAAGCTTTAAAGCTTCCGGGGATATCCAAGGTGGTCCCCAATCAAGAGAAAGACCGCCTGGTTGCGGACCTTCTTTCCCTGGAAGATCACCAGATTGACCTGGAACCGATCGAGCGGGTAATAATCCCTGGCGGTCGGGAGCGAACCCGGGCCTTTATCAAGGCCCAGGACGGCTGCCGGCACCGCTGTGCTTTCTGTATTACTACTGTTGCCAGGGGAGATTCTCGCAGCCAATCATTTGAGTCTGTCCTCCATGAGGTCCAGGCTGCGGTCCGCTCCGATGTTCAGGAAATCGTCCTTACTGGCGTCCAGCTGGGTTCCTGGGGACATGATCTGCGTCCTCGGCTAGAGCTGTCAGATCTGGTTGAAGGCATACTTGAGAACACGAAAATCCCCCGTATTCGACTTTCGTCCATTGAGCCCTGGGATGTCACCGCCAGATTAATTACTCTGCTGAGAGAGCAGCGGGTTGCCCGCCATCTCCATCTGCCCCTGCAGTCTGGTTCCCAGGCGACATTACGGCGAATGTCCCGGGCGATCACTCCGGAGAGATACGCCCGCCTGATCGAAAAAGTTCGTTCCACCGTCCCGGAAGCCGCGATCACGACCGATATCCTGACCGGATTCCCGGGGGAAACTGAAGAGGAATACCAGGAAAGCCTGGCTTTTATTCGCCAGATGGCTTTCACAGAAGGACATGTCTTCACATATTCAGCCAGGGAAGGAACACCAGCCGCGGATCTTCCGGACCAGGTGCCTCATCCTGTCCGCAAGACCCGGAGTGCTGAAATCCGTCAGCTCCTAAAGCACTCCGGAAAGGAATACCGCCGACAATTCCTCGGCCGAGACCTTCAGGTGCTCTGGGAGCAGGGAGAAAGTCAATCCACTGGCATTTGGAAAGGGATCGGATTGAGTGATAATTACTTGAAAGTAACGGCGGATCTAGATTCGCAGTGCTGGAACCGTTTTTCCCGGGTCCGGATACAGGCGCTTACCTCGGATGGGGTTAGCGGAAAAGTGATCCGGGATTGATTTCTGAGTGCTTCTAATAGAAGGAGGCTGCTATGCCAGATTGCTTATTTTGTAAGATCGCATCCGGGGAGATCCCCAGTGAGATTGTCTTTCAAGACGATCAGGTCACTGTCTTTAAGGATATCAATCCGGCAGCACCTGTGCACTTGCTGTTGATTCCTAACAAGCACATCCCCTCAATTCAGGAGATGGAGGAAGGCGATATCGAGC
>JARROG010000236.1:0-5835 GCA_037384185.1 Anaerolineales bacterium
GGAAAGGCTGGCGGCCGTGGATCTCCCTTTCCTGGGGGATCACTGATTCCACCCGCGGTGCCAATTGCCAGCCCAGAAAGCTGAGGGCTACCACGAGGGAAATCACGATTAATATCCCGGTTTTCCAGTTCATGAGGTCAATTATAATCGAGTTCTTGCGGTAGGGTTTTCTGCCCAAGATTTTCGCTGAGATAAGCCGATTTTACAGCTTTGAGAGGCTTTATTTTCAATCGCCCTCTCGTGGTAGAATGATTGCCATGAAACGCTGGCAGTTCTGGGTAGGATTATTGATCAGCGCCGGTTTCCTGTACCTGGCTTTGCGCGGTTTGGAGCTCAAGGAAGTCTGGGAGCCGCTGCGCACTGCTCAGTACTGGTGGCTGCTGCCTGGCGTCGCTGTCTATTTTATGGCTGTCTGGGTTCGATCCTGGCGTTGGCACTATCTACTTCGCCCTGTCAAAGCGATTTCTACCCGAAAAATGTTTCCAATTGTCGCCATCGGCTATATGGGAAATAATATCTACCCTGCCCGGGCAGGTGAGGTACTGCGCGCTTATGTGTTGAAAAGGAAGGAAGGGGTTTCTATCTCGGCTTCGCTGGCAACGGTGATCGTTGAGCGAATCTTTGACGGAGTGGTCATGCTGGGATTCGTTTTCCTGAATCTGCCAAAATTGGCTCCTCTGACCGGCTCATCCGGGTTTATCGGCAACATCCGCACCCTGGCTTTGTGGGGTTCGGCTGCTTTCCTGGGAGCACTGGGAGTCTTTCTGCTGGCTGCTATGTTCCCCTTCCGGGCAGAGAAGATCTTCAGGAGGCTGTCCGAGATCTTTCTGCCAGAAAAGATTCGGGAAAAGGTGCTGGATGTCGCTTTAAAATTCCTCCATGGGCTGGAATCGCTGCGCTCTCCCCGGGATGCGGTCATGGTGCTGCTGACCTCAGTTGTCATCTGGCTCTTAGAGACCGGAAAATACTGGTTCGTGATGCACGCTTTTGATTTCCAGGTGAGTTTCTTTGCATTGATGCTCATGAATGGAATCGTCAACCTGGCGACAACCATCCCTTCTGCCCCCGGCTATCTGGGTACCTTCGATGGTCCGGGTATTGCGGTGTTGACAGCTTTCGGTGTTGATCAAGGGATCGCCACCGGTTATACGCTGGTGCTGCATGCAGCTCTCTGGTTCCCGATTACCCTGCTGGGCGCCTATTATATGCTCCGGGAAGGTATCAGCTGGCAAGCTGGGAAGGTGGTTGAACAGAACCCACAAGCCTTGGAGCCAGAGTGAGAATGGCTGTATAATAATCATGTAAAGGATACCGATGTCCGGTCTTCCTGAGTAAGGAGAATTGATAATGGATCAGCCTAAAAAGAGAACACCCTACCGGGTCTTGATTGCGGATGACGTCCTGGAAACCCGCCGCAATACCCGCTTAATGCTGGCCGATAACCCCATGGTGGATATCGTTGCTATCGCCCATAATGGCCGTGAGGCAGTTGAGCTGGCAAAGAAGCACCAGCCGGATATTGCCTTGATGGATATCAACATGCCGGAAATGAACGGATTTGAAGCCTTTCAGGCGATGTACGATATTTTCCCAAGTATGGCCTGTGTGATCATTTCAGCTGAGGACGACAACCAATCCTTCCGGTCGGCGATGAATGTGGGCGCCCGGGAATATCTGGTAAAACCCTTTACAGTCTATCAGCTCAACAACGCTATCAAGCGCGTGGGCGATATCGTCAAAGCCGAGCGGGAAAAAGCTGAAGTAGCTCAACGGCTCCGACAGCAGCGAGCATCCTACCTCATCCAGCTGGCCCATGAGTATTCAAAGAGCAGGCGGACCGATGACGAAGCTGTCGAGGTCTTTGAACAGCTGGCAGCTAATCCCAGATGCGAGCTGCGCTGGCTGCGGACGCTGGCCATGCTCTATATCATCCGCCAGGAGTGGAAAAAGCTCCAGGTGCTGTCCGGCCGGTTGGCCCGCCAGTTTGGATGATCTCCCCTCATATCATCATAAGGACAGATCAATGAAAATAGCTGTCGTCGGCGCTGGTTACGCAGGTTTAGCAGCGGCCTATGATTTTGCCCTGGCTGGCAATCAGGTTGTGATCTATGAAGCGAAGGATCAGCCTGGCGGTTTGGCGGTGGGTTTTAAGGAACCCCACTGGGACTGGTCAGTAGAAGGTTATTACCACCACTGGTTTGCCTCAGATGAACACATGCTGGGCTTGATCGAGGAGCTGGGTTTCGCTGACAAGGTCCGCTTTCCCCGGCCTTATACAGTGATGCTCTATAAGGATCGCTGGTATCCTTTCGACTCTGTACTGCAGGCGCTGCTCTTTCCCGGGTTGGGCTGGGGGATCAACAAGATCCGCTTTGGCCTGGTTGGTTTGTACCTGCGCCTGACAGAGAACTGGCAGCCGCTGGAGAAGACCACGGTGGATGCCTGGATGCGCAAATGGGCCGGTGACCAAGTTTATGAAACCATGTGGGAGCCGATGCTGAAAGGGAAATTTGGCCCCCATTACAAAGATGTGAACATGGCCTGGATGTGGGCTCGTTTNNCGTCGCCGAGCGGCAGCGTCTCATGACGGAACTGGAGACGGCCGAACGGGACCTCGAGGTCTCCACCGAAGCTGGCGTGGAAACGTATGACCAGGTGCTGGTCACAACTTCCCCCGGTTTGCTCGCAAAAATGGTGCCTTCACTGCCAGATAGTTATCAATCCGGATTGCGGGGTTTGAAAAGTATGGGGGCAATTGTGGTGACCCTGTCCCTCTCCCAACAGCTGTCCCAGGAGGGCTATTACTGGTACAACATCCCCAAAGACCAGGGATATCCGTTCCTGTCCGTGGTCGAGCATACCAATTATCTGTCGCCGGAACATTTCGGGGGTGACCATATCGTGTACTGCGGAGACTATCGAGATGCGGACCATCGCTATTTCTCACTCTCCAAGGATGAGATCCTGGACATCTTCCTGCCGGCTTTAAAGAAGATTAACCCTGACTTTGATCGCTCCTGGGTAAAGAAGTCCTGGATGTACCGCACGAAATACGCTCAACCGGTCCCGGAACTGAACCATTCTAAACGCATTCCTCCTCTGGAAACGCCCATCCAGGGCCTGTACTTTGCCAGTATGAGCCAGGTATATCCCTGGGATCGGGGGACTAATTTCGCGGTGGAGATTGGCCGCAAAGCGGCAAAATTGATGCTGGAAAAATAATCACCGCTAAAAAATTACCGGGAAACCACTGACGTTTCCAGTTTTTCTCTTTGATTTTCCTGTCAGATCGGACTTCAATGGTGATGAATGTCTGCTCTTTTACGAGTTTTTCCACTATAAAATCTCCAGCCTTTTGAGTATAGTAGTCTCATTATCGGTAACAGTTTGTTCCCGAAGGGGGTGACCAAGGGAAATGCTGCCAGGTAGTGAGGTTCGAGATGGACGCAAAATTATTGGATCGTTTTGCCTTAATTGAAGGTTTTTCTCCAGAACAGGTTGCCATATTAGACCCGATGATCAGCGATGTCAAATTTGACACCGATCAGGTGATCTTCTCCCAAGGGGATCTGGCGGATTATCTTTATTTTGTGATCGATGGTGGGGTCTCAATCCGTTTTAAACCCGAGGATGGGCCGGTGCTTTCTGTAGCAGCTGTCAAGCAAGGCGAGGTCTTTGGTTGGTCCTCTGCTCTGGGCAGTAAGTGCTACACCTCGTCCGCGGTCTGCACCGAAGGGGGATTATTTGTCCGCATTCCAGGTGAAGATCTCAAAAAACTCTGCAAAGAACATCCAGAAACGGGTATACTGATATTGAACCGTTTGGCTGGGGTAATTGCCCAGCGCTTGCGAGGAACCCATGAGCAGGTTGTGGCGCTGCTTCACCCTGGCTTGAACCAAGAAGAGCCCGGAGGTTGTTATGAAAGAGGTGCAAAAAGATCTGCAAGCTGAACAGATGGAAAATTTGATCCAGAGTATAAGTGCCTATATTGAGCAGTACCACGGAGGTTCCGCCGAATTGGTCGCTTTTGATGGAGAAGTTGTCCGGGTCAAACTGGGCGGTGCCTGCCTTGGCTGTCCACTTTCGACTTCTACCCTTAAAGGCTGGGTGCAGGGCACCATCCATCAATTCTTCCCGGATGTGATCGTTCAGGCGGCAGAGTAGGTACGAAGAACCCCCGCTAATATTTTAAGTAAAAAGAGGGACGAAATCCTTTAAAAGGATCTCGTCCCTAAGTTTTTAAGATACTTCGACTCTTCAAGAGACGAAGTGTCATCTCGCAAGTATTTCAGAGTCCCAGCACCTGGTCCATCATGGCTGCTACGGCCAGGTAGACGGGTGAATCGTCAGCCAGCTCCAGCAGCGGTCTGCCTGTGAAATCAAACTCCATCACGTTCTCGTCCGCTGGTACTGCCCCCAGGAAGGGGACACCAAGATTGTCAATCAGCTCCTGGAGCGGTGCAGGTATGGCACCTGGCAGGCGGTTGAGGATGAAGTAGCTGTTCTTGATATCAACCTCCAGCTCATCTTTGAGCTCGACAATGTTCTTGGCAGCCGCCAGTCCGCGCTGGGTGGGGTCGCTGATGATCAACAGATGATCGACATCCTGGGTTGTGCGGCGGCTGAGGTGCTCCATGCCTGCTTCATTATCCATCACTACGTACGGATATTTCCCGCTCATATCGTCGAGAATCTCCCGGAGCGTGTGGTTCACTGCACAGTAGCATCCTGGACCTTCCGACCGCCCCATGGCGATCAGATCGAAGTGATTGCTTTCGATCAAGGAGGTTTGGATCTCGTAATCCAGGTAATCGTGCTTTGACATCCCGCCAGCAATCGTGCCGCGGGCGGCGCCGCCAGCAGTCTGGGAGCTCTGCACTTGGTGGAGCATGTCCTCGCGGATTCCCCCGACCGTATATTCCAGCTCGACGCCCAGCACCATATTGAGGTTTGCGCTGGGATCGGCGTCGATGGCTAAAATGGGTCCTTTTCCTTTGTTGATCAGATATTTTACGATCATGGCAGAGACGGTGGTTTTTCCGGTGCCGCCTTTACCTGCCAGGGCAATGGTGGTGGTCATATCTCAATTACTCCTGTAAAAATTCTTGCGGATAAGGTTCCTGCAGCTGGCTGGCGATCTTTGCGGCAGCTTCTCTCAGGGAAGGGACATGGTCATAGACTGGTTCTCCCAGCCGATCGGCATCCAGCACGCCCAGGTCCATCGGCAGGGTTCCCAGCAGCGGAAGGCCTGGTGAATTTTCCTTCAGGAAACTGATTTCCTCTTCGCTGCGAATCTTGTTGCCGACCAGCCAAAGCCGTTTCAAGCCGATATCTCTCGAGAGGGTCTTGATCTGGGCGGCGGTGCCCAGGCTGCGCTGGGTGGGCTCAACCACAATAATCATGGCGTCTACAAAATCAACTGTTGCCCGGCCCAGATGCTCGATGCCTGCTTCCATATCCATAATTACCACATCATCGTTTTCTATAAGCAGATGCTTCATAAGCTCGCGTATCAGTTCATTTTCTGCACAATAGCAACCACTGCCCCCTTCTTTTGGCAGACCAAACTGGAGAAAGCGAACTCCTTCATACATTATACTATATTTTTCGGGTATATCGTCTACCTTTGGATTGGATTTGAAAAATGTACCAAACACACCAAAATCTCTGAAATTCGTGCGCTCTTTGATTAAATCCTTCATTTCTGACAACGGCACAATTTTCTCTATTTGCTCTTCTTCCTTACTGTAAACAGCGTCAACTTTGGAATCGATGATCCTACGCGTCAGCAGATCCACACGCCTGACCCGTCTGTCCTGAGAGAGTTTTTTAGCC
>JARROG010000237.1:0-4602 GCA_037384185.1 Anaerolineales bacterium
TATTGCCGCCAGCCAGGTGGGCATCACCCTGTCCAGCATCGTCCTGAAAATTCGCATTAAGCCCTGGATCTCATCCTTGGGACGCTTCCAGTTCTCCGTTGAGAAAGCATAAATAGTCAGGTACTGGATCCCAAACTCAACGCTGGCTTCGATCACCTCCCTGAGATTTTCCGTACCGGCCCGATGGCCAGCTACACGGGGAAGTCCTTTTTCAGTAGCCCAACGACCGTTGCCGTCCATGATAATGGCAACGTGTTTGGGGACCTTGGTAAGTTTTTCCAGGGGTTTTTGCGCCATCAATGATTTAGGGCCTCGATCCTACTTCAGGAGAATTGAATGGTGATCAGCTGCTGCAGAAAGATTGGAGAGGTTAGACCTCCATGATCTCTTTTTCTTTCCGCTCGCATAGTTCATCTATTTTTTGGGTGAAATCATCCGTGATTTCCTGGACGTGTTCCTCACCCCGATGAAGATCGTCTTCCGTGATCATCTTCTCTTCTTCAAAGTCGCGCAGGTCACGGATGCTGTCGCGGCGGATATTGCGGATGGCAATCCGCGCCTCTTCTGCTTTGATCCCCACAATTTTTACCAGTTCCTTCCTGCGCTCTTCCGTAGGCGTTGGCAGGACCAGGCGGATATGCTCGCCGTCATTATTGGGGGTTAAACCCAGGTCTGATTTCAAGATCGCTTTTTCTATGTTCTTAAGAGAAGATGGATCATAAGGACGGATCAGCAGCGACCGGGATTCAGGTACGCTGATCCCTGCCAATTCCTGGAGAGGGGTCAGCGTCCCGTAATATTCGATTGGCAGCAGTTCAACCAGGGAGGGATTTGCCCGACCGGTGCGGATGGTGTTCAATTCCTGAACCAGCACGCCAAGTGCTTTTTCCATGCGGTCTTCTGTATCCTTATAAACGTCTGCTAGCATAATGAACCTCCTGAATCCATTTTCCTGCGCTGCAAAGTTTGCGCCAGAGAGCTTAATTCTCTTCTGTTGTTTTCCTTTAATACTATACTCGATAAATTCAAGTAGATAAAGGTTGGCAGATTCCCGAGTGGGAATGACTTAATTATAATGAATTCTCAAGAGGGGACAACTGACAGCTGTCATCACTGCCAATTAGGAGCGAATTAGTAGGGTTCGTCCACTACCAGAGTGCCCACTTTTTCTCCCATCAGACCCTGTTCCAGTGCGTCGGGGTCCCACATATTCAAAACCAGGATAGGGAGCTTGTTGTCCATGCAGAGCGATACAGCGGTAGAATCCATCACTTCCAGCCGCATATTTATGGCATCGATATAGGATAGCGAATCGAATAATTTGGCATCTGGATGGGTCTTGGGGTCCTTGTCGTAGACCCCATCGACCTTGGTGGCTTTGATCAGCACCTGGGCGCCAATTTCCATCGCCCTCAGAGCCGCGGCTGTGTCTGTTGAGAAGTAGGGGTTGCCCGTTCCGGCTCCGAAGATCACCACGCGCTTCTTTTCGAGATGGCGAATGGCTCTACGGCGGATATAAGGTTCAGCTACGGCACGCATTTCAATTGCTGACTGCACCCTGGTGATAATGCCCCGCCTTTCCAGGGCGTCCATCAGGGCCATGGCGTTCATGACTGTTCCCAGCATTCCCATGTAATCAGCGGTAGCCCGGTCCATACCGCGTTCAATTCCCTGGCGTCCGCGCCACAAGTTTCCCGCTCCAATGACAATGGCGATCTCCACACCCAGGGCGATGACAGAATCCAGGTGTTCTGCCAGGTCTTCTGCCCGAAGTGGGTCGATCCCAAAACCGTCCGGACCTGCCAGCGCTTCACCGCTGATTTTCAGCAGGATGCGATTGTATACCAGCTTTTTTCCCATAGCGAATCCTCGGATGTTGACTGTATTATATAAGAAAAAAGCCAACCGTCAGGTTGGCTTTTTAAGTTCATTCGATGCTCTCGCCGAGTTCCCAGCGCTCAAAGCGCCGGATGACGATGTTTTCGCCTATGGAGGCGATATTTTCATGCAGCAGCTCCCGGATGGTGATTTCTTCATTTCTGATATAAGCTTGCTCGAGCAGGCAGTTCTCAGTCTTGAATTTCTCTACCATACCTTCCAGGATCTTCTCGATGATGTTGTCAGGCTTACCTTCTTCCTTATATCGGGCGCTGGCGATCTCCTTTTCGTGTTCTATGACATCGTCAGGGATCTGGTCCTCAGTGACCCACCTGGGGGAGGAGGCTGCAATCTGTAAGGCAACTTCGTGGGCAAACTCCCTGAATTCCTCGGAGCGGGCGACAAAATCGGTCTCACAGTTCACTTCCACCATCACTCCGACCCGGCCGGATCCATGGGAGTACAACTCAATAATACCTTCGGATGCGTCACGATCGGAGCGTTTGGCGGCTTTGGCCAACCCTTTTTGCCGCAGGTAATCAACCGCTTTGTCAAAATCACCCTCGGAGTTTTCCAGAGCTTCCCGGACATCCAGAATTCCAGAGCCGGTTGCTTCGCGTAATTTTTTGATCAATTCAACAGAGATTTCCATCTTTATTCAGCCTCTTCAGGTTCCTGTTCTTCGCTGTCTTCATCTGCTTCCGCCTCTTCAGCTTCAGCTTTCTTCTCTTCCGGCTCTTCTTCAGCCTCGACTTCTTCAGCCTCTTCTTCGGTTTCTTCCTCAGCGGCTGGGACGGTCTCAACCTCTTCCTCTTTCATTTTTGCCAGGGTGGATTCACCGAGCAGATCCTCGTCGCTGAGCTGGTCTCTCAATTCTTCGGGCAGTTGGGCTTCAGCCTCTGCAGCTGCCATATCGGCTTCATGATCCTTGCGCAGGGTGATTCCCTCGTTGACTGCCTGGGTGATGATCGATACGATCAGTTGGATCCCGCGGATGGCATCATCGTTGGCCGGGATCACATAATCGATGTTTTTGGGGTTGCAGTTCGTGTCCACCATGGCGACGACCGGAATCTTCAGCAGATTGGCCTCATGGACAGGTATTTCCTCTCGGGAAACATCGACAACGAAGAGCAAATTCGGCAGTCCCTCCATATCGCGGATGCCGCCCAACCTGCCTTCCAGGCAAGAAATTTATCCTTGTGCTGCAGGGTCAGGCAGCCTGTAACAACATTACCTTCATATTCGGTAAAATAAAGCTTTATTATATCTCTTTTACTGAATTTCTCCCATATCATTTGTAGAATATCCAGGGTTGAGGGATTGGGCACAACACATTGTCTTTCGCAGGTTTTAAGCATTAGATTAAAAAATAATTCTAAGCCTGCACGGTCTGCTGCAAGTCAATGATGTGGATATCATTGCGGGCAGCAAAGATGTAGGGCTCCATATATGGATTCCATTTCTGGGTTCTGTGCCCAAAATGGACGCCGCTTTCCAACAGATCTTTCATTGATACGATAGACATAGTATTCTCCTTGCGTTTAGCCTCCGCTTCCGTCTTTCCTTCCGGGACCAGAGCGATCTCTGGCACGCACCGTCCGGTCGGGAAGCGTGTGTGATACAAAATTTGACCCGCAAGATTGCGGGATCGTGAGCAGTATATCATGTAGGCCTGGATTCGTCTAGATAATGAGTGCTGGAGAACAGTCTCCATAGCGAAGTTTGTGTTATGCTATTGATGAATAGAATTGGGTCATCTCAGGAGGAAGAATGCCGCAGGAAAATGTGCGCAGGGAAGAATATCGGGTCAGTGGAGATGCCTTGATGGAAAAGGTCAAAGAGCTGATCCATGAGGGTAATATCCGCAGGATCATTATCAAGGATAAAGATAATAAGATACTGCTGGACATTCCACTGACGATAGGTGTGTTGGGAGTCCTGGTCGCTCCCCAGCTGGCAGCCTTGGGTGCCCTGGCTGCACTGGTCGGTGATGCCACTGTAGTGGTTGAAATCGTAGACTGATTTTCTAAGGGACCAAACCCTGATAAGGGTTTGGTCCTTTAAGTTGACTGCCAGACGGGCTGATAGTATACTGTGTTGAGAACAATCAAATACCTTCGGGGCAGGGTGAGCGAAAGCAATTCCCAATCGGCGGTAAAGCCCGCGAGCGTCAGAGATGGCGCAGGATCCGGTGTGACTCCGGAGCCGACGGTATAGTCCGGACAGGAGAAGGTTATACGGATTCGTCAGAATCCACTTGAGTTGTTAATTGCCCCGAGAGCGCGTGTTGCTTTCGGGTTTTTCATTACCGCCTGCTCCTGTCCTGCCAACCATATTGGGCGTTTTTTGGTTATTGAGGGAGCTTGGCTTATGCGTTATTGGTGGAAGAAGAACTTATTTAAGATTGGATTTCCGGTCCTCTCGGCCTTGGTCGGACTGCTGCTGTGGCAGATATTCACTTCCCTCAGTGATATCCCTTCATTCATTTTCCCTAAACCAAGTGAGGTTTGGCATCGTTTGCTGTCAGTTATCAAAGACGGTTCTTTGCTCTTCCACACCCTGGTGACCCTGCAGGAGGTAATTCTTGGTCTGGCACTGGGTCTATCGGCAGCGATTATCACCGGCTATTTCCTGGCGAAATCTAGATTGGTGGAGCAGGTGCTGGCGCCATATCGTTGCCAGCCAGTCCATTCCAATTGTGGCTATCGCCCCGCTGCTGGT
>JARROG010000238.1:0-3257 GCA_037384185.1 Anaerolineales bacterium
GGCGTTTCCAAGTTTTTTACCCTTCAGATCGCCTGCTTCCAGGGCAGCCAGAACATCTTCCTCTGAGACTTTCAGATATACTGCTGCCTCAGCAGGGCTCATGACGTCCGGCATTCCAGCTCCGCCTGCACTCTGCCCTCCTCCGCCGCCTGTCATGCCCTGCAGAGATTGGTTGAGGATGTTGCCAACACCCATTCCAGCACCGATACCAGCTGTTAAGCCGGCTCCACCGCTGGGATTCTGGGCTGCTTCCAAGAGTGCATCGGCAGCCTGCAGTCGGGTGTAAGTTTCCATGTCCAGCACACCCATGTCCCGCAGTTCCTGTACAGACTGCTCTGAAGGCCGCAGGTTTGCGATCAGGAAGGTTTTCAATTCCAAACCGAGAGCTTTGAACATATCACTGGCTTTCGCTCTCACACTGGCGCTGAGCTCATTCTGCAGCCCCACCAGATTGGTGATGTCGTTATTGCGGGCTGTTTCACCCAGCAAATCCGAGAGTGTGGTCAGCAGAATATGCCGCAGACGGGTCTCGATATCCGCGGTTCGGAACATGCCCTGTGCGCCCACCAGCTGAGTGACAAACTGCTGAGGATCTCCGATCTGGTAGCCGTAGGTTCCAAAACCTTTCAGCAGGGCAACACCCAGGCCCATGCCCGGGTTCTTGACGATGATCGGCTGGGGAGTACCCCATTTCTCATCCGGGAATTCCCTGCGGGAAACAAAGTAAACCTCTGCTGGAAATGGATTATCTCCATCGAATGCTTTACCGATCAGATCAGCCAGCAGGGGAATATTTGCTGTGGTGATCGTATGCCGTCCAGGTCCGAAAACATCGAGAGCTTTCCCATCCCGGAAAAATACTGCCGTCTGTGATTCCCGGACGATGACCTGGGAACCGATCCTGAAGTCTCCAGCTTCTCCCTCGGGGAAGCGGTGGATCAGCTCATCTTTCATCTCATTCGGGTATTCAATTACATCAAAAATTCTGGCCATCGAGTTCTCTCCTCTTGATTCTCAAAATTAACTGGCGCTGGGAATCTCCGCATCCCCGCTGGAGCTTTCAACCTGGGCGATCTCTTCTTTCCGCTGATCGGCCTTTTTAACCATTTCTTGCGCTTGATCCTTTAATTTTGCGACGAAGGTTTTGATCTTATCGGAATCCACTTCAGCGGCCAGCGCATTCAGCGTTTCCCCGATCTCCTCAATGCCGTCCAGCAGTGCCTGATCATATTCATACAGGCGTTCGAGTTTGCTCTCATCGACACGAATCGCATCAAAGAATCCGGAATAGCCATATGTCGCATGGCGGATCTTATCGATGAAGGTGCGGATCTTGACTGCAACACCCTCCAAATTGTCCACAAATTCCAAATCGCCGCGATCGACAAATTCATTCATCACACTTGTCAGATGATCGAGCTGTTCCTGAAAGCGGTCGGCCACCACATCTCTGACCATCTTGTCCGCCGTTCGGCGATCTTCCATTTTGATATATCCCTTGAAACCAGGGATTTTGAGCAGCAGATCTTTTAGTTTGCCTCGTCCTTCTTCAATCTGCCCCTGAAAATCAGTCATTTTTCCTCCTTTGTGGAAAAATATGCATTCCATTTTATTATACCTGAATTTCAAAGTCTCCTTCACAGCTTCCTCAACTAATTTATATGGATCTGATATCGTGCACTGGCTGTCCTGGGTGCAGCTCATCCCTTCCCTTGCCCCTGAACCGGGAGGGTTTATAATGAAGGAGTTATGATGTTATTCCCTAAGGAGAATTTATGAATCAGGAAAAGCTGGAACAATTACTAAGCCTGCTGGACGGCTCCGTCATTCTGGACGGCAAGCAGGTATCCATCACAGATGAAAATAAACTCCGCAATAAAATCGAGTTCCTGGTCAAGGAAGCTGTCCTCGCTGCGGATGAGGGGTCCCGCCAGTTAGCGCGCTACCTGGTCCGGGCGATCGCAGCCGAAGCGGGGGTATTCCCCAGCTCGATTCATGAACTCTATGTAGCCCGGGGCCGCGGTGACGTACCCAACACATTTACCGTACCCGCCATCAACCTGCGCAGCCTGACCTTTTACGCTGCCCGGATCATTTTCAACATCGCCCAAGAAATCCATGCCGGGGCCTTTATCTTCGAGATTGCCCGCTCCGAGACAGGCTATACGGATCAGCGGCCGGCAGAATATGCCGCCAATATTCTGGGTGCGGCCGTCTCCGCTGGCTACCGGGGTCCGGTCTTCATTCAGGGAGATCATTATCAGGTCTCCGGAGCCCGCTATCGAGCGGATGCCGATACGGAGATCCAGGCTCTTAAAGACCTGACCCAGGAAGCTCTCAATGCTGGGTTTTTCAATATTGACGTGGATGCCTCAACGCTGGTTGATCTCAGTGTTGACGATGTCGTCGAGCAGCAGGTGCTGAATTCCGAGCTGACTGCTTTTTTCATCAAGTATATACGCGGCCTGGAGCCGGATGGTCTGACTGTGTCGGTCGGTGGTGAGATCGGTGAGGTCGGGGAAGCCAATTCCACCGAGGAGGAACTCAGGGCATACCTGGACAGCCTGGAAATCGACCTCGAAAAAGTCGCACCAGCTGCAATTGGTTTGAGCAAGATCTCCGTTCTCACTGGAACTTCCCACGGCGGCGTGGTTCTGCCAGACGGCAGCATCAAAGATGTAGCTGTTGATTTTGATCTGCTGAAACACCTCGGTAAGGTCGCCAGGGAAAGCTACGGATTGGGTGGAGCAGTCCAGCATGGCGCTTCTACTCTTCCAGAAAGCGCGTTCAGTAAATTCCCCGAGTACGATACACTCGAAATCCATCTGGCCACAAATTTCCAGAACATCCTTTATGATGCCATGCCCGCTGGTCTCCGGAATGAGATCTATGCCTATCTGGACGAGAACCATGCCAATGAGCGCAAAGAAGGCCAGACGGATGAGCAGTTCTACTACAAGACTCGCAAGCGGGCACTGGGCAAATTCAAGAAAGCTATCTGGGAGATGTCCCCTGAGGGGCTAGATGCAGTCAAAACAGCCTGGGATCAGCAGTTCCGCAGCCTTTTTGAGAGCCTGGGAATAGCAGACACCCGGACTTTTGTGGATCAACATGTCAAGCTGGTCAAAACAACCCCCCGGTTAGAAAACTACCTGGGTGGTGAAGCCGAGAGCGAAGATACTTCCGACCTGGCCGACTGATATGCCTGTCTCTGAACAGGGGGTCAATAAGGATCGCTATCAACTGATTCCCCGCAC
>JARROG010000239.1:0-3255 GCA_037384185.1 Anaerolineales bacterium
TATCAATCGCATGGAGACGATCTCTCCCCTCCAGGTCACGATCGTGAGTATGGGGATCGGATCCGCTCTGTTATTGATCGCGGGAGTGGCCAGCCAGAGGATCGCCAGCCAGCTGGCCGGGCTCAGCTGAGGGAATCCCTGGGTGATCACCCCCGCGATCAATAACAGAGTGGATCCGATCCCCATACTCACGATCGTGACCTGGAGGGGAGAGATCGTCTCCATGCGATTGATATACCTGCCCAACAAGGACGATCCCGCGTTGGCGATCACTCCCACGATAGCGATCGCCACGCCGATGACCTGCTGGGAGGGGAGGTCCACTGGGAAGAAATAGATCAAGATCCCACCAAGATTGATAAAGACGCCGATCCACTGCAGGGGGCTGGGGCGTTCAGATAGCAGAACAATCCCGCTCAGGGCGACAATCGAGGTGGTGAAATTGAGGATCAGCGAGGCGGTCATGGCAGGCAGATAGGTCAACGATAGGAACTGGGTGCCCTGGGTCAAGGCATAATAGATCAAGCCCAGGATGCCCAGCAGGGCCCATTCCCGTCCCGATAATTTTTTCCAGGCGGCAGAGGATTTCCTGGTGAAAGCGAACGGCAGCAGGCATAAAAAAGCGATGAAATAGCGCAGTCCTGCAAATGGCAGGGCGGGGATATCTGCCAGGCCAAACTTGATGATCACCCAGGAGGTAGACCACAGAAAAGTCACCAACAGCGCCTGGAAGATACCTGCAAGGCGTGGGGATCCCTGGTTGGCAGAGGAAATTGATTGATCAGACACTGGACACCTCCGAGTAAAGAATAGAAGGATAGGCAAGCGCAGACTGCGCATCAACCTATCCCTCTAGGTTTTTGTCCCTCGGGTGGTTACTTCTCAGCAACTGTAGCGCTCGGACCTGGCCAAAGATCACTCTCTGCGGAACCCTAGCTACCTGATTGATATCTGATTTGATTATACATGAGTTTTCAATTCTCTTTCAATGTCAATTTCCCTTGATATATCGAAAATAGCAAGCCTTCCCCTGATAACAAGGGTAATGCGACCCTGGCAGGGCAAATCAAACAATTAAGCGGGCGGGTGACCGAATACCATCCTGGTCAAATTAAGCTGGTTCTATACCCTTGCCTAATGGTATAAATACGGGATACTACTCAGCGCAATACCGCTGGTTTCACCATTCCCAGTGCCGGCCCATCCAGGATTCGCGAGAAACATACCCGCCATCCGCTGCCTGCTCTCAGTCCAATCCTGCAGTGAGCACTCAGTTAGTAGTAGGTCCAGGACCTGGAAGTTTACAAAGCAATCGTCCGATGTGGAGGACTTTCCATGACGCAAGAGAATATATTGGTTTTGGCAATTCTGGCTGTGGCAGTGGTGCTATTTGTGAGTGAACGGCTGCGAGTCGATTTAATTGCCATGCTGGTCCTCATCACTCTTTCCCTGACCGGATTGGTGTCAATCGAGGAAGCCTTCTCAGGTTTTTCCAGCCCTGCTGTGATCACGGTTTGGTCGGTATATATCGTGAGCGGAGCACTCTTCCGCAGCGGGGTCGCCGATACCCTGGCCAACTTCATGCTCCGGCTGGCAGGAATGAACTATCTGCGCTTGCTATTTGTCATCATGCTGACCGTAGGGGTGATGTCATCCTTCATGAACAATATCGGCGCAGTAGCGATCCTGCTTCCCGCTGTCGTCAGTGTAGCGCGCAAGATCAAAGTTGCGCCTTCTAAATTGCTGATACCGATGGCTTTCACCTCTTTATTGGGTGGGAAAATGACCCTGATCGGAACCCCACCGAACATATTAGCGACCAGCATTATGGAAACCTACGGTGGTTTGGAACCATTCGGTTTTTTCGACTTTACACCAATGGGAGCAATTGTTCTGGGGGTCGGTATCCTCTATTTTCTGCTGATTGGCAACCGCCTCCTGCCAGACCGCACTCCGGGCGGCGACCTCTCAGCATCCTATCACATTCGGGATTACCTGAGCGAGGTGCGGGTGGGCGAGAAATCCTCCCTGATCGGATTGACTCTGCCAGAATCGCAGTTAGGCCAGAAATTCGACCTGAATGTCATTCAAATCCAACGCTGCGACGAAGGTCTATTGGTTCCCTTGCAAGATCCCGTGCTAATGGCCGGGGACCTTTTACGGGTGCAGGGGAGCTCCCAGAACATCATCAAAGCCAGCGAGGCACTCGGCCTGGAATCCATCCTCGATTGGAAATTTGAAGAGCTCAACCAGGAATCCCAAGCGCTGATCGAGGTCACCCTCTCACCGACTTCCCAAATGCAGGGAAAAACGCTGAAACAATCCGACTTCAGAGCCAGATATGGTCTGACAGTCCTGGCAATCCAGCATCACGGAGAATCCATCAATGCCAATATCGCGGATATTCCTCTTGATCTGGGTGATGCCTTATTGATCCAGGGCCCCGCAGAAAGGATTGCCCAATTGCGGCGGGACCGGGATTTCTTGATCCTGGAAACGCCCCCAATGGAATCAAAACGCATCAAGAAAGCTCCCCTGGCAATTCTGATCCTGGCTGGCGTGTTGATCGCTGTCACCACCCGGATCCTGCATGTCTCCACGGCAATGCTGATTGGCGCGGTCCTGATGGTTTTGACAGGCGTGTTGAATATGGACGAGGCCTATGATGCTATTCAATGGAAATCAGTCTTCCTGATTGCGGGCATGCTGCCGATGGGCATCGCCATGCAAAACAGCGGCACAGCCCTTTTCCTGGCAGAAAAGATCGTCGAGCTGGTTGGCAATTGGGGTACAGAAGCGGTGATGATGGGGATCTTCTTGATGACAGCGCTCACCACCGAAGTGATGTCCAATGCTGCGGCGACCGTTCTGGTGACGCCGATAGCCATTGATGCCGCCCGCAATTTAGGTGCCAACCCTCAAACCTTTGTAATGGCTGTTGTCATTGCAGCGGCCACATCGTTCTTGATGCCGATTGGCCATCAGGCAAACGTGCTCGTTTACGGTCCGGGTGGATACAAATTTAGCGACTATACGAAAGTGGGTGTGTGGCTGAATATCATCATATTTTTCGTTGTTCTGTTTATCCTCCCTCTTATTTGGCCGCTCTAGGAGTATGTTCCATTTATTTCCCTTGCGGGGATCGCCAGTGCTGGCTTGAACTTCTGTTGATTTAAGTCATATATGGTGTCTATACTCGATGCCTTCAACTAGCAATATTCCTAAATTAGCACATTTTTGATCCTTCACCACCGC
>JARROG010000240.1:0-3249 GCA_037384185.1 Anaerolineales bacterium
AGAAAAAGCGGCTCCAGGAGCCGCTTGTCAGAAAATAATATCTCGAAAAAAATAATGGCGCTACACTACCCCCAGCCACTCCAGGTTCTTCTTCTTCCGCAGGGTTGAGGAACAGCGCAGTTCTTTCGCGTTAAGGTAGTGGATGAAATCTGCCAGGCAGGCATTGACCGCGGCTTTCAGCTCCCCGGTGACTTGCACATCAGGCTCCCACCACCAGTCATTAAGGGTTAAAGTTCCGGTGCTCCGGTCAAATGCTGGATCGAGGCGGGCGACAAAACGATCCCCATAGAGCACAGGCAGCACATAGTAGCCGTACACCCGCTGCTTTTCTGGTTTATAGACCTCCCACATATAACTGAAACCAAACAATCGCTGGAGCGATTTCCGATCCCAAAGCAGGTTATCCAGGGGCGCAATCAAAGCAGCCCCGGGGTCGAATTCCGCTGACAGCGCTTGCTCCACGATGCCATTGTCCTCTCGCCGGAGAAAAAACTCTTCCCCGGGGAGTTCCGCAATCTCAACCTGGAGCAGCTCGCCCGAGGCCAGCAGATTGCGAATGATCTCCCGCCTGCGGGCTGACTTGACACCCAGGATACCGCCCCACTGTTCTCCTGCATTGGGATGAGCCAGACCTAGAGCGCCGATCCGCCGCAAGACATGCCAGTGCTGATAATCCTGTTGATTGTCATTGGGATCCGGGGCGCTGAGGATTTCCTCCGGGATCAGGTTCTCGATCAAGTCAAAATACCGCCGATTGTTGACGCGGTGGTGAACGCCCAGCCTGCCCATCTTATACAGGCCCTCCAGACTGGCCCGGACAGCCCGGGCCGGCCCCCAGGCCCAGTCAGTCTTGTGATCGATATCGTAATCCAGGGAACATTGCGGACCATCGCTTTGGATCTGATCCAGAACAACATCAGCCAGGCTCATCACAACTTCGCTGGGAACCCCGAAAACATCTTCCATCCGATCCCGATGCCTGGAAAAATATGGCCAATCCTCCACCAGGCTGAGACTGGCCATCTTATCCCAATTATCGATCAGAGTCCGGTCCTGGTACAGCATCTCATCCAAAAGCTCAGGAGAGTAATCCTTCACACGCGACTGTAAAACCAGATCTGGATTGCGTCCGACCACATTGATAGGGTCAAACTGGATCGATCTTACCTGCTTAAAAAAAGCTCTCACACCCTGTTTTCCCCTCCAGCTGCGGGGAGGATACAGGCCTTGAAGAGCCAGGGCAGCGCGGCGTGCTTCAGATAAGGTTAGCGGAAGCGTCTGATGAGATCCGGAATGCATAAAATATGGTTGTGGCTAGGCTGAAATTAGGTACTTTATTGTAACATGCCGATCAGAAAGGAATTCCAGCACGCTCTGGAACCGAGGATAGGATGCTGAAAGAGATTCCCTGCTAACCCATTCCCTTTCAAAACAGCAGCGGTCCATCCCCTTAACGCAAAATTCCTTAGATACCGGCGTGTGAGCTGTGATGCCCACACGCCGCTACTAAGGAGGAGAGAAACAGAAGGAGAAAAAATTTGTTTCGCTGCACCTTAAAGACGCGCAATTTCCACACTTTCTTACTTCAATCCTCTTGTTTTTTATATCCAGGTGTTCTCCTTGAAGTCCAATCTGTTACAATCTAAAAATGTTCACAATTACAACCTGGAATGTCAATGGACTCAGGGCTGCCTTCAGGAATAAGGCCCACAAATGGTGGGAAGCCCATGATCCGGACCTGCTCTGCCTGCAGGAGGTCCGGGCGCGGCCAGAGCAGCTAACAGCTGCTCAGCGTAAAGCCCTGGAAGCCCGCAATCCTGTTTGGAACCCCGGAGAGAAGGCAGGCTACAGCGGGGTAGCGACGTTTGCAAAAGAACTGCCGGTCTCCAGCGAACTCGGATTGGGAATTCCCAAATTTGACCGGGAAGGGAGGGTGATCCAGACCGTGCTGGAAGAATTCCGGGTGTTCAATATCTACTTCCCCAATGGAGGCAGGGACCTCTCCCGGGTCGAATTCAAACTTGAGTTTTACCAAGAACTGCTGGAAATCTGCGACCAACTTCACAACCAGGGAGAAAATCTCATCATTACTGGCGACTTCAACACCAGCCACCGGCCGATCGATCTCCGGAATGCCAGGGCGAATGAAGGAAATACCGGTTTCTTGCCCGAAGAAAGAGCCTGGATCGACATTTACCTCGAACACGGTTTTGTGGATATCTTCCGCGAACTCTATCCGGACCGGGAGCAATATACCTGGTGGACTTATCGCGGAAATGCCCGGGAGCGAAACGTCGGCTGGAGGCTGGATTACTTCCTGATCAGTGACGGGCTGGCGGAACAGGTGGAAGACGTCATCATCCATGACGATGTGCTGGGATCGGACCACTGCCCGGTCAGCCTGCTGATCGAGCGCGGATGACCTTTACAACACCGCAAGGGCACATCAACCCGACAGTTGCTATGGGGTATAATTTTTTTCAGGACAGCTTACCCCTGGAGGAAGAATGGCAAGTCCCCAGAAGAAGATCAGGGTTCTGATCGCCAAGGCAGGATTGGACGGCCACGATCGGGGAGCAAAAGTGGTCGCCCGAGCGCTGCGCGACGCTGGTATGGAAGTGATCTACACCGGATTGCACCAGACCGTGCCGAGCATTGTAAAGCAGGCCCTCGAGGAAGATGTGGATGTAATCGGTCTTTCCATTATGTCCGGAGCACATATTCCGATTTCCAGGAAATTGATGCAGATGGTCAAAGAGGAAAAAATGGATGAAAAGCTTGTCGTTGTAGGCGGTGTTATACCAGGCAGGGACGTCTCTCGCCTGCAGGAACTGGGTGTGGATGGCGTCTTCCCCGGCGGCACCTACTTTGATGAAATCGTCCGGTTTATAAAGGAAAGGGCCGCTGCGTAGCCGCATGCAGTGAACCCTACGGCAAAAAGGAGAGAGCATTATGGGAGTAGCAACCTATATCAAAGATGAAAAAGACGCAATTGAGGAGGTCATTCTGCAGTCGGGCATCAAAGTAAAGCCCGTCTACACCCCGCAAGATCTGGAACGGGTAGGATTTGAATACGAGAAGGACTTGGCCGACCCGGGAGCGTTTCCCTTTACTCGAGCGCTCCATCCTTTGGGATATCGCAGCAGAAACTGGACAACGCGGCAATATACCGGCTTCGGCACCCCGGATGAGACGAATGAGCGCTTCAAACTGATGATCGCCAATGGACAGACCGGGCTCAATGTGGCT
>JARROG010000241.1:0-3221 GCA_037384185.1 Anaerolineales bacterium
CATTGTAAGCTAGAGTGACAGTAAAAACTCCGTATTCATCAAGGGGGACATTGGTATCCTCGTCTTTCCCACTCCACGATGACTCTGCCCAGTCGCCAAGAGTTCCATCCACCTGCGTGGTAGCAAAACTCTGACTGAAATCGTAAGCATAATAATAATGGAGTACCTGGTATTCCTCATCATAAACCAACCAGTGCTCTTCTTCGTAGTTTATCGATTCAACGCTAGGATTTGTGTCCGCGTTTAACTTAGCTTCTGTGACCGCACCGTCGATGTCCTGGCATTCCCAGCGGGCCCCATCCGGGATAGCACCCGGGGATTCATCAGATTCCTCGGACTCTTCTATATCTGTTATGGATTGATCGGGATCGCAGATATCCACCCCGGCAGCTCTGGCAATTTTCAGCTGCCCTGCAAGCAGCCGCTCCACTCCTTGATAGAGGATCTCCTTGATCCGACCCCTGAACTGGGTCTTGGCGTAACTCTTAATCATTTCTCTCAATACGGTACCTGACAAATTACCCCCCGATAGGACGATTTCCAGCGCCTGATCTCCCATGCTTCTCAGGAATCTCCTGCCAACTGGACCGATCTTGTACCAGAAATTACTGGCGTTGCGTTTGATGTTGTGCCAGAGCCTGGTAAATAGCTTGCGCTGATCCCCGCGTTTTTTATGTAAATAGTGGATCGTGGTATTGATATTATTCCGGGAATTTTTACAGTAAGTCCGGACTTGCTGCGCTTCACAATCTTTACCTTCCGCTTTCAACTGGCCAGCCAGCAGGTTGCAGTTGGCAACCAGGTCATTCCTTTGCATCTTCTTGGCATGGATGATCCGCGCCAACAGGGAATTGGTGTCCACTTTATCGGGGAGAGCATTGTACAGGATTGGTGCCTGAACTTTGCCCAGTGTGTCATCTGCAAGATCTAGCTCACTTTCCGGGGTCAGGACCGCATCGCTCAGGTAAAGGAAATTCACCGCATCGTCGATGGTAGGAGAGGATTGGTCTCCAGCTCTTACCGGAAATGTTGGGAACAAGGTCGTGAGAAATATCAGTAGCAAAATAATCGCTTTTTTCCTCATGATGTTTTCACCTTCTTTATCCATTAAGTGAATATTCACTCACCGGTCAGGGCAATTGATTCAATATAGATCAACTGGTCATCTTTCAAACCAAAACTGAGAGAATTGGCATAATACAGGACGCCGTCCGCAATAAAATCATCTTCAACGGGTATTTCAACATAGCTGTCAATCGCAGCCGCAGAGATGACCTCATTCAGGCTCATATAAGCCCCAAATTGTTCAGGGAAATACGGAAGCGGATCGATAGGACCGCTCAGGCTAATATCAATTGGGTCCTCCGCTATTAGGTCCCCATTGATGAAAGTCAAGCCGACCCTCTGGGTATAGTAATCCCAGGTTTCCTGGCGGATGGTCTGAGTTCCACCCCCTGGCAGATCCTCCTCGTAAAAAAGGATCGTGAAAGCCTCGGGATACCCATAACTGAGCAGTTTCTCTTCCTGGGCTGGACTGATCGTATAAGGATCCTGGAAGTGGGGTGCACGAGCCTGAACTTCTACTATCTTGGCTGATTCCTGGTAGCCCAACCAGCCAAAATAGAGATAAAGTCCAGCACCAATCAGGATGAATACTACGATCAAACCCCAACCCGTCAATATCCACGGCCGAGATTTCTTGGTAGTTGTCGGTTTCATAGACTGCTCCTTACCTTGGGCTAAACATTGAACTGCTGTGTATAAATCAAGAATCTGAGATGACAAAATCACCATCAGGACACGAAGGTTGAGGAAAGTCCAACTCTCTAAGAGAATTAACACGAATAAAAAGTATCAGGGGGAGATAAATAAATTATACATCAGGGAGGAATTCATGTGGATAAATAATTGAGCCAGGTCACCTCTGCAAACCAAGTATTAATTTGAACAATCTTCCCCGCTGGCTCGCTTCCTACTGGCTGGACCTGGCCATTTTATCGATCAAGGCCACTCAGGAAGAAATACCCAAAATCAGGGGTGGGCGTCGGCTTGGGGTGGCTTTAAGCGTCAGAAGCAGACAGCCCAAGGACGAAAAAGAACAAAGCTTCAAGACACCCGATCTAATTAAGGATTGTTCGTGGCAAAAAAGTCAGATCCAAGCAAAGAGAAATTTCGATTCACACTCGGCTCACAAAACAATTATCGGCTGATCGGCCTGCTGATGGGATTGGGGGTGGCAATAGCCCTGTTCGCTGCTCTGGGCAATCTGGCCGCAACAATCGTAATGGGATTTGCAACTGCAACGCTCTTCTTGCTCAAATCAAACGTAAAATCCTAACAGCGCAAACGAGTTAAGAATAGATCCTCTTTCGATTCGTGATCACACTTGCTCGACGATCTCCTGCTGAAATTTTTCTTATATTCCTGAGCAAGCGGGGAGTAAAGAATACTTATCACTGCTTATTGACCTGCTCTTCTTCGTTTGGGTAACAACGGAAAGACTGGTATAGATTGCTCTCATACGAGCAATCTACTAATTACTCTGGTGGCTCGACCTGCCCAACACCTGCAGCTTGTAGATTATACAGCTCAGAATACACACCAGCTCGTTTCAAGAGAGCATCATGCGTTCCCTGCTCCACCACCTGCCCAGCCTGCATGACATAGATCTGATCGGCATGCTGGATGGTTGAGAGCCGGTGGGCAATTAGAATACTGGTGCTGTTCTCCAAAATCAGATCCAAAGCCTGCTGAATCTGCCACTCGGTGAACGGGTCGATACTGGCCGTTGCTTCGTCAAGGATAAAGATCGCTGGTTGCTGCACCAAAACCCGGAGCAAAGAAACCAACTGGCGCTGCCCCATCGATAGACGATTACCACGCTCCCCGACCTGGGTCCCTAACCCTCGCGGGAGGGTGTCCAACCACTCGCCGCCGCCGATTTCCCTGGCAACTACTGCAACCCCTTCTTCATCCGAACCTGTACAGGCGTAGCAGATATTTTCCGCAACTGATCCATTAAACAGGAACGGAATCTGCGACACGATACCAAGTTGGCTGCGATATTGGCGGAGATCGAAACGCCGAATGTCTTCACCGTCAATCAGAATCTTCCCTTCCTGGAACTCATAAAACCTGGCAATCAGTTTGGCAATCGAAGATTTACCGGCTCCAGTGTGGCCGACCAACGCTACGCTCTCCCCGGGTTTGATATGCAGGTT
>JARROG010000242.1:0-3210 GCA_037384185.1 Anaerolineales bacterium
TTAACCAGTTTGGAATTAATCTTCAGCGCTTTTACCACCAGCAATCAGAGCACCTTTCCCCTGGTCTCGATACAAGATCCACATTGCACCAAGCCCGATCATCGTTACAATAAAACCGATAACCCATCCGAAACCGAGCGGGATTGCTCGCAGGAAAGTGTAGATCAAAAGGCCGATCACCAAAGGCCAGATCATGTGGCCTTCGAACTTAGGCGCCAGCCACTTCAGGAGCAGCTTACCAACCAAGTAGGCGACCACGATCTTGCTTCCATAGGAAAGCAGCAAACTAAATGCGGCCATGATCAATCCGATGCTTGTAAAGCCGATGGTGAGGATGACTTTTGCCAACTCACCGAGTGTGATCACCCCGAAGAATATTGCTCCGGCAAGGATCAATCCGCCTGCCAGAACAGCTCCCAGGTAAACGACCAGCACGGTAACCAGACCCCAGGCAAATGAAGGTAGTGTCTCCTGTTCGGCTTTATCCCCTACCTTTTTCAGAAGACCGGAAAGCTGCCAGACAACCAAGCCTCCGAGCAGCAGAAGGGTGATAAACATCCGCACCCGCTTCACAAGCCAGGTTGTAACGAGAGCTGAGGAGCCAATCCTGCGGGTTTCATCCAGGTTGACCTTGCTGTCCGCCGGCGGGACATATTGGAAGTCTATGCCGCCTACCGGAGCAATAGCAATGGCATCCGACTGGTTTTGAGAACTTTTATAGGTCAGGGAGCCGCCAATCACAGCATCCTGAGAGACACGGATACCAGCTGGAACAATTGTCTCTACCCCAGGCGGCCGGGTGAAGACCATCGGCCCCTGATCTTCTGAGGGACTGGCGACCTCCGCGATGACATCGTTGCCGACAATGCCGTTGATTTCCAGAGCACCAACACCTGCCCGGATATCCCGGCTGATCTCTCCAGAAAGCAGTGCTTGGTAAGCTCCCACCAGCAAATCACGACCGATATACGAGCCGTTCTTGGCTGTGAGGTTGAAACCTCCGTAATACACGTTTCGGCCAATCTGAGCCTCTTTATCGAGGGTCATTGTGCTGGATCCAGCGTAGATGCTGCCAGATACGTTACCGTTGATAGATATAGATTGAGCGCCTGACGCCAGGCTGCCATTGATGGTACCGTTGACCAGGACAACGGACCCGGCTGCAAATACGTCGCCGTTGACGGTGCCGTTGATCTCTACAGTATCCCCACTGATGAATAGGTCGTCATTGATGACCTCCCCTTCTTCTACCACCCCATCATGGTCGAATTCAACTGCCCGGACGCTGGTCGCGGCGGCAAAACCGATGGTAAATACCAGGAAGATCGGGATAAATATTAGGATGAACTTTCTTTTTGTGGACATAATACTCCTTGTTGAAATAACTAAAATCCTGCAGTTAGTATCTTGAGAATATATACGCTGGCAAGTGTTGAAAGTTGCAGATCGCCCTGGAAAGTGTTTTAAACAAACCAGCACTTCCCTCGGAAGTGCTGGTTAAGGATTACAGGTATTCAAGATCTGCTATTAATTTGGCTGGATATACTTTTCCCAGTAGCGTTTGATACCATCCGCGGACATTCCTGATGGGTTGGCTTTTTCGAAGGCATCCAGCGCTGAAGTTCCCAGGCCTAACTGTTCCGAGCGGTCTTTGACCCAACCAACAAACTCCTCCCGGAGCTCTTTGATTTCCAGGTGCCTGGGCATTACTTTTTCCATCCATTCCTCAACAGCATCCAGTTCGTACAGAACCTGATCCAGATGCCAGTCTACATCATCATATAGACCAAAATGGGTTGGAGCTATTTGTTTGATTCTCTGAGCTTTGAGTTTAGCAATTGATTCTCTCCAGCGCGGCGGGTGAAATTCCGGGGGAGGCATCGGAACCCGGAGATGGCGTATGTTTGCGGCAGGAATACGCACACCACCGACATCGCCGGAGAAACAGATCTCATCCAGCAGATAGGCTAGATGGTGATTGGCATGTCCTGGGGTGTCAAGGGCGCGAAAGGTATACGGCCCTGCCTGCACTTCATCTCCGTCCTCCAGAATGACCAGCTGGTCTTCTGGAACAGGGAGAAATTCGCCCCATAGTTCACTCATTCTATCCTGGTAAATGCGGGAGGCACTGGCCAGCAGCCGGGAGGGTTCTATCATGTGTGGTGCGCCCCGGGGATGGACATAGATATCTGCTCCGCTATTCTCAGCTAACCAGCCCGCGGCGCCTGCATGATCGAGGTGGATGTGAGTCAGCAGGACCTGTGTGATATCTTCCAGTCGATACCCCAGATCAGCCAGCGCTTGCTGGAGATTTTTCTGGGTCGAGCCTGGGCCGCTTTCAATTAATACCAAACCTCCAGGATAGGGGATTAGATAACTGGCGATGGCCCGTTGGCAGTTGAGAAAATTCAAATCAAGGGTATGGATCTTGGGTGTTTTGATCATTCGTGTTTCCTGTATGGTTTTCAGGCCTATATTTTATCATCATCCCAGCTCTCACTGGATGAGATCTCCTTGTAATCGCAATCTGGTTCTAAAGCTGTTAGATCTCAATCTTAACAAAACGAAATCACCGGAAAAGTTTAAGGTAAATTGAGGGTCAGGTGGCTTGCGGTCTATGAACCAGTATGCTAGAATACCACCACTCAACCAGATATATAAGGGAATAAGAACCAGCTACCCACACAGGTGGGGGTATTCAACATCTCAAGCTGTGATATCTGATTGGGCTTTTTCTTATCAGTAAACATGCCCAGGAGAAAGTCTCGATGCCAAAAACCGCCGCTCCTTCCTCTCAACCCGCAACCTCTTTGATCACGCCCAGCTTGCCTGAGGATCTGCAGCAAGTCCAACTGAGCGATAACGCATTAGAGGTATTCAATCGGCGCTATGTACGGAAGGGCGAGAAGGGCGAGCTGATCGAAAGCAAGGAAGAAACCTTCTGGCGGGTGGCTTACCACATTGCCGCTGAAGAAGAGAAATGGGGTGGTGATGTAGAAGAGACAGCCCGCCTTTTTTATGAGCTGCTGGCTAACAAGCGCTTTTTACCCAATTCTCCCACTTTTACTGGGGCAGGAACGCCTCTGGGTCAACTGGCGGCGTGTTTTGTTCTGCCCATCAGCGACGATATGGGAAAATGGAGCGACGGCATTTTCCAGACACTCCGCGATGCTGCTCTCATTCAGCAGACTGGGGGAGGGAATGGTTTTT
>JARROG010000243.1:0-3206 GCA_037384185.1 Anaerolineales bacterium
ATGCGGGGCACAAAGCTGCTGTAGTACCACTCTTTACCTTTCGATTTGATCAGGAAATAGCGGGATAAGAACCCGGCGGTGAAAGGTATGCCCAGGTAGATGAATACGCTTTTGGCGATCTCTGCGATGGTGATGTCCACAACGCTTCCGGCTAATCCGAACCAGGTGGGCAGCAGGGTGATGAAGATATAAGCGTAGACGCTGTAAAACAGCACCTGAAAGATACTGTTGAACGCCACCAGTCCGGCAGCGTATTCATTGTCCCCGTTTGCCAATTCGTTCCAGACGATCACCATGGCAATGCAGCGTGCCAGGCCGATCAAGATCAGTCCGGTCATGTACTCCGGGTATCCCCGCAGGAAGATAACCGCCAGGGCGAACATCAAGATCGGTCCGACAACCCAGTTCTGGATCAGGGATAAACCGAGTACTTTCCAATTGCGGAAGACATCTCCCAATTCATCGTAATGGACTTTGGCCAGCGGAGGGTACATCATCAGGATCAACCCGACGGCAATGGGGATGTTGGTGGTACCGATCGAGACTGCGGAATTGATCCGTTCCACGCCGCTCGGAAATAGGAAGCCAACGGCGACACCCACTGCCATGGCAAGGAAGATCCACAGGGTGAGGTAGCGGTCTAAAAAAGAGAGTCTTTTTTCTGTTTTGTCACTCATCGCTGCTCCTAACTTGTCTTTGGTCTTGAACAGATCTATTTTTCAGTTAAGTTGAAGATAATTATTTAGCTGCGGCGGATCCGATGTTAGGCTCTGCTGGTGTTGACTGATTGGTCCTGCGCTCGATCAGCCAGACCAGTAATGCCAGCACTGCCAGGAAGAGTACCAGGTAGAGCCCAACCAGGCCAAGACTGGTTCCATCCACCCAGGCTCCGTATAACAGGCCTGCGGCGGTGCTGAAAAGGGATACCCAGGCAACATACACCCAGGCTTTCAAGCGGCCGATGATCGATGCTGTGATCAGAATGCTTTGCAAACTGAGTTCCGGGTCCGAGATCAAATAAGCCAGCAGCGGCCCGCGGTGCATGCCCAGTTGCAGGAACATCTGAGCAATCGGCACTTCTACCAGGGTGGGGAAGTACATGAAGACCCCAAATACAACACCCACGAAATTTCCCAGGACCGTATTCTGACCGGCGATAGCCTCGATCCATTCTGGCTTGATCAGCTCCCGGATCACGCCAACTGCAAATACGCCAGCGATCAATAATGGAAAGATCTGCTTGATGAAGCGCCAGGTCTCCCACAGAAAGTCACGAGTCTCTCCCTCAGTAAGTTGGGTTGCCAGCATCCAGGCTAAGAGCAGGATGGAGATCAAGACCCCGAAGAATTTTCCGGTGAACAGGAGCGAAACTTCACCTGAATGGGGAGAGATGCCCAAGGCGGCGATCAGCAGGGTCAATCCCACCAGGCTGGTGGAAATCCAGGTCCACTTATTGAAGCCGTCATGGATTTTCTCAAGTCCCTTCCAGGCAGTCAGCCCGATCATTATCAGCAGCGCGATCAGCAGAGCACCCTGAGCAGTGACGCCTTCCTCGCCCCGGGTCGGGTCAAAAGGAATGAATTGGAACAGCTGTTCCTGGAATCGGTTTACTGCCGGCCAGGGTAGATTGACTTCGAAGTAGGCGGTTTTCAGGATGCCGATTTGGAATGTGCCCGCAACCAGCAGGGCCACCAGCAGGAGCAGAAAGATCACGCTGGCTCGGCGCATTGTGGCCTGACCGGCAAACATCTTGTCGGTCTGTTTATCATGCTCTTCATCGGATTTGCGGAAGATCAAGGCCATGATGATCCCCACACCGATGCCAAACGCTATAGAGAGGACCAGACGGGCAATTGCCAGGTCCAGGCCGATCACTGCACCTGTATAGGTTAACGCCAGGATGTTAACAGCGGGAGCAACGAACAGGAAGGTGATAGCTGGTCCCAGTCCAGCCCCTTTTCTGTGTATGCCCGCAAAAAGCGGGATCACAGTGCAGGAGCAGACTGCCAATAAGAACCCAGCAGCGGCGGCAGCCGGGTAGGATATGAATTTTGGGGTATTCCTGCCCAGATAGCGTGTTACGGTTTCCTTGGGTATCAAGGCGGTCATGGCGCCGGCAATGTAGAATGCTGGCAGCAGGCAGAGCAGGACATGGGCTGCCAGATAGGAGGCCAGATTGCCTGCTCCGCTGAACAATAACTGTGTGATAAATTCCAGGACTTGGGACATTTTACCCTCGTGATATTCAGATAATTGAATGTATTAAGACCGGAAAAAAACCTGCGCGAGCAGGGTCCAGTTCAGGTCGGGATGTTCCTTATTCTGCTGCTCTGGTCAAAAATGCGGTGATCTCACTCTGGGAGGGGATCCTGCCGCTGGAAACGACTGTTCCGTTGATCACTAAACCCGGGGTGCTGAGTACGTCATATTCCATGATATCCTGGTAATCGGTGACCTTCTCAAATTTGGCCTCGATAGCCAGGTTGGAGACTGCTTTCCGGGTTTCTTCTTCCAATTTCTTGCAGTTTGGGCAGCCTGTGCCCAATATTTTGATCTCTACCATTGCGTTTTCCTTGTCTGTTCTATCCTATTCCTGACAGGTGGGACATTCGCATAAACTCAGTTTTGTCGTGCCCTCAATTTCCGGGAGGCTTTCTTCGGGAATTTCCAGGATCTGGGCAGATGAGCGGATCAATTCGAATATTTCTTGATCAGCGACCCGGTAATAAATGTATTTGCCGTCCCGCCGTGTGTCCAGGATCCCGGCATCCCGCAGCACCATCAGATGCTGGGAGATATAGGCCTGGCGTTTCTTCAACAGAGCTTCCAGATGACAGACGCAAGCCTCGCCGTATCCTATGCTGAATAGGATTTGGATCCTAACCGGGGATCCCAAGACTTTCAAGTAATCTCCAATGATTCTCTCGGGTCGCTTGGTTTTCACATTCATAATAACGAATATATTACTCCTGGGATAGGTGGGCGTCAAGGGGTTGTTAAGGGCAGTCGATCAGTCCTTCTGCCCACAGGCAGGCGCCGCAGGTAGGGTGTTCAAAGCCCTGGCAGTCCTGGCGGTTATCATTTGAGAACCAGCAATCCCGGCAGTAAAGACAGGGTGAAAACTCCTTGTCTAGCAAGTTCTCACGGAGACGGAGATATTCCGCATCGGCCCAGATTTCTTTCAGTGCATGGTCCAGGATATTTCC
>JARROG010000244.1:0-3186 GCA_037384185.1 Anaerolineales bacterium
CTGTCGGCGCCGCAGCTCCAGCACTGGATCCAGGGAAATTAGGAAGGATCCCGGCCGTATTGAACAGCATTTTATAACTCAGGATAGCTGTCAAACCCGCGATCGTGACCAGACCGCCAACTCCCAGAATCTGTTTGATATTTGCTCCCTTAGAAAGATCAGGTCCAGCTCCAGAGCCAGGGATCTTTTCCAATATGCGGGACGCCAGTCCTTTGGGCGGTACAGCGGGGATGAACGCCCCTAGAATGGTGGTCTGTTTAATGAGCAGATCCCTGCGCTTCTGACAGGCTTCGCAGACCTTGAGGTGCTCCTTTACAAATTGCTCCCGATCCAGCAGTTCCTCCCCGTCATGCAGGGAATCCAGCAAATCGCTAACTTCCAGACAATCCCCCTGGGGATCCTCCAGCAGCAGGCTGATCCCATAGCTTTCTTGAAAGGCAGCCCGGGCCCGATGCAGACTGACCTTGACGTTGGAATCGCTCAAGTCCATGATCTGGCCAATTTCCGCGTAGCTGAACCCCTGCAGCTCCCGCAGGGTGAGGATCTCCCGCTGTCGGTCCGCCAGGCGGTCCAGAGTGCTGTGCACTCTGGCGCTGACTTCGCGGGAAAAGGTCTCTCTTTCAGGGCTTGGGCCGGTTGAAATCACTTGTCGCTCGTCCTCCAGCTCTTCCGTTTCACGTTCTCTGCGGATCTGGTCAATAAAATAATTGCGGGCCATCCGAAAGATCCAGGCGTGAAAATTCCAGGGCGGTCCCAGCTTAGATAAGTTGGTATGGGCCCGGATAAAAGCCTCCTGGGTGATATCTTCCGCCTGGGCTGGGTCGCGGGTAAGTGTCAGAGCGTAATTGTAGAGCGCCTGGAAGTAGCGCTCGAACAGTTCCCTGAATGCCTTGCGGTTGCCCCGGACAGCACTCTGGACCAGCCTCTGGTCGCTATTTGCTGGTTGCGCCATATCGTTCCTTACTTAATAAACGGGGTGCGTGGATGAAATGTTACAGAACTCAAGCCCTCCTGCCAGGGCAATATTCCTTCAGTTCAAAAAGTATCCTGATACCTACAGGTAGTCTCCCTCAGTGTAACATAAATCTACCAGCACAAACGGAAGCGGCTGATCCCGATTGACAGGGCAAAACCTGGCTGCCGTAAGGGATCCCAGGCAGCTGTGCTGCCCGCTTGAACCCCATACTTTCTCCCTGCATCTCCATCAAATTATGGATTGAAAATCCTCCTTAAGTATTATTGATTTATAGTTTATATTTGCTATACTTCAGTTGTAATGTAGTTATATTTCTATAAATGTGAGGTGCAGCATGTTTTTCGAGCGTAAAACCAAACCAAAAAACGCCTTAACTTGGATCTGGTTTCCAATTCTGGTCATTCTGATTTTCCTGGTCACGATGGTCCTGGCTGGTCCAGGGCCTGCTTTTTACGCGCTGGGTGGCGTGTACCTGCTGGTTCTACCCTACCCGTTGATGGTCTATTTAAGAACTCGCAATAACGGGTATCTGGCCGTAACTGGTTTTATCTTCGCCACCCTTCTCTTGATGATCAGCGCACCTCAAGCAATTGCTGATAGAAGCAACCCTGGGTTAACACCAATCTTCCTGGTGATCATGTATATCCTGTTGCTGATAGTGGGCTACCTGACCATTAACCGCAAATTGCGCTGGCGGGGAGAAGAAGTCTTCGAATTGGCAGCCCTACCGATCGATGAGATCCGCGACAACTTCACACCCCGACCCAGACCAGCTGGCCAAGTTCCAGTCAGCAAGACCGAGATGATCCGGTTTGTGGAGTTCATGACCAAAAATCTGATCGCTTTTGCCTTCCGGGAGGAAAACCGGGTTGTTCTTGTTCTTACCCTCCCCGGAAATGATCTACCCTACATATTGGGAATCAAGAAGGATTACTTGAAAGACACCTGGATAGCGATCGATTATGACGGCAACATCACAGTGAATATCAGCGAGGAAGATTACCTGCGCTTCAAAATGGATCTGGATTTTGACCAGCTCTGCCAATCCCTGGGTGATATCTTCCAGGAATTCCTGGAGCTTTCCAAGCAAGGCCAGGAAACCCGGATCATCGACCGCATGAACGCGCTGCGGCTGTTCCCCATCAATTAGCTTGGGAGTACCTATGGATTACAACGAAGCCGCCCGTTTAGGGGCAATCCTGGCCAAGGATTACGCGGAAGACTTTTTCAAGCTGCTGGTCAATTACCAGGACATCTCAGCGTCCGAGGCTGCCTCGAGGCTCAGTCTGCACATCCAAACTGCCCAGGATTTCCTGGAAAATTTGACTGATTTGGGCATTGTCAAGAAAACTGAGGTTTTCGAAAAGAAAAGGCCTTATTACCGCTACAACCTCATCCAGCATCAAATTTCCATCGAAGTGGACCTGTTGGAGTATGAAAGTCAAAATCCTTCAGAAGGATTGGAACAGCTGGTAAGAGAAAAAAAGGACAATAGAGCTAACTTCACTGTGGCCCGGAATGGAGATTCGTTCAGCAGCGTCACCATCTGGGAAGGTGAGGGGAGAGAACGCGTGGAACACAAGATCAGCCTGACTACCCCCCAGGGCAAATTTCTCTTCCACCTGCCTTTTCCCCAAGCCCGACCGCTTTCCCTGGGCAATATCATGGAAAAAGCAGGATTGGAGTCTGCCTATGCCGCGGAAATTCAAGATATTGTCAGTGAGTTAATCCGCCGGGGAGTCATCGAAGTGCTCGGCTAATTACCCTCCGGAACAATATTTACAAAAAAGGCGGAGCTAACGCTCCGCCTTTAATTTAGTTTGCGCTCTATCAGGGATTGACTACTTTTATTTTCACGTAGAACGGAACCCCAGCCGGGCCTATGCCAAACGCCAGACCATTGGTGTTCTTTATACCCCAATTACCCTGATATGTGCCAGCCTCTTCAGGAGCCCGCAGTTCCACTGAAACATCGATTGACGCACCGGGGTGCTGTTCGCGCAGGGTGATGAACAGGCTCTGCGCCATGACCATATCGCCGACCCAGGCCGGGCCGACAACCAGGATACGTGTGACGGCAGTGATGGTGGAACTCCCGTCTAGGACTTGGCCGCCGCGTTGGAATTGCGTGCCTGCAGCCACTGCATATAGTCGTTGACACCTTCCTGCACGGTCTTGAACGGTGCGGTATAACCGGCCTGCCGCAGCGC
>JARROG010000245.1:0-3172 GCA_037384185.1 Anaerolineales bacterium
AAGGCATGGTAGAGCTGAAGCAAGGTGCTTACATATTCCTCAGAAAGGCCATGGCCCACTCAAACCTGGTGTGCCATCTCATGCCAAATACAACAATGCATTTCCATGGTTTTGGGGGGGAGGCCCATTTGACGCCAGCGATCCGCTCTTTGTGTCAAATTCGAGCTTTCAGGGAAATGTACTCGACTTCTGTGCCAAGGATGTTGTAGAGTATCTAGACACTCACTACCGGACACTGGCCGCACCTACTGGACGCGGATTGTTGGGTGATACGATCACCGGCGATGCAGCATTGCGGATGGCGTTTACCTATTCAGACGTGTTTAGCGCCGTGTATATTAACCACCCCTGGGTTCTTGCCGAAGGATCATTGGAGAATGGTGATACCTACTTTACTCAACCGCTGGTTGTTGAAGAGATGTTAGGCATCGCCGATGACATGATGGGCGTTCCGCCAGACCAGGCCGGAACTGTTTTCAAAGAGATCCGCGGCGATATGCATTCTGGGGGACCTGGGTTCACCATGATGTATGCCATGCAGTACATGTCCGAACCAACTCCGCCTTACTTTTCCTATCTCTACACCGATGTCGACACCCAGGCTGATCCTGAGGTTTGGAAACGCTGGGAGGCGGGTGTTGGCGATCTACAGGAGAAGGTGACTCAGGGAAAAGAAGGGTTGATGCAGCTCGCCGGGCTCGGTATTGGTCGTGGCAGTTCAGACAACTTCTCACAATGGGCATTATCCGGCATGGCCGAGCTGCACGAGGATCTGAATGAAGCTGGTATTCCCCACCAATGGGATGAGTACTCAGGGAATGGTTTAGAGCTGATAGATCAACTGGGAACAGTTATTGTTCCATTCTTTGCGGACCATTTAGTTGCAGAACCCGGTTCGTAAGAGAGTGATAGCCGTCTCTAAGAAAGGTCGCCTGAATTGCAGTTCAAATCAGGCGACCTGAGGGGTGAGCATACCGGCGCCTTCAGGTGAATCTGGGAAGCGGCAGTAACGGGAGTCAATTCTTCGTGTAATACATAACTCCCCCCCGCGCTTTTCCCCTCGGCCCTTTGCCTCGGGGTTAAAGCCGAAGAGCATTCCACTGGCGATATCGGCTGATCCATGTGCAGGAGCACATGGTTGCGAGATGGGTGAAAGGATATCACCCTCTCGCTTATGCCGGGCCCATGATTGTGAAGGGAAGGGTACTTGCGGAAACGCAGGTATCCTTTTTTGTTTAATGGTTGAGGAGAGTAGATACGTAAGCCGTAGTTCAGTAAGCCGTAAGCCGATCAGGCGTCTGTGGATGACCGGCAGCCGGATTTATCGGAGGGCCTTTGAATCAGCTTACAGATTACAGCTTACAGTTTTTCCCGCCAGACCGCAGGCTTGCCCCTCTGCCTTTGGCTTCGGATTTAGAAATTAATAATTGAAAATATAATTTTCAATCTTAAGTTGTAGCTATCCCGCCTGGTTCATAGGCCTGATAGGAGGGGTTTTGTATTAACACTCGTACCCTTTACTTAGTAACCATTTGGGGATAATATTCTAGAATTGAATGACAAATATCTCTTAAATATGGGGGGTCATAGATGACAATATTCTCAATATTTGTCTTGATCGGTTGTATATAGAGCTGTTGACTGGTGATTCGGTTTCTATCCGAATGATATTCGGCACATATTCTTAAGCTTAGAAGGAGAAAGAAATGGGTACCCCAAATCTGCTAGACGCATTACGGATTGTTATCCAGAATGAAAGATTAGCATCAGATTCATATGCAGAAGCTGCCCAGCAGATCGTTAATCCGAGTGCCAAGCAGCTTTTCGAGGAACTGGCTAAATTTGAGCAATTCCATTTTGAACACTTATCTGAGCTGGCGGCTTCACTGGAGGAAACCGGCGCTTATCTAGGATATCCAGGGAAAGAGTTTCCCTCCCCGCCAATCTTCGAAATCAAAGCCGCTCAAGAACCGAATATGAAGAGTGTTATGACAATCATCAAAGAAGCAATGGAGTTGGAGAAAAAGGCTGAATCTGAGTATGCTGAGCTAGCTCTCCGGACTGAAGATCAACAGGGCTATGAAATGTTCCGTAAAATATCTTCGGAAGAGAACATTCATTGGCGGATCCTGCTGGATGCATATTGGTCCCTGACAAATTTGGGCACCTGGAAGTGGTCTCAGAAATAAAGAACTTCGCCAAGTTCGTCATTACCAGTGTGGGTGCCGATCTTGCTTAATCAGATACTGACCGCTGTTCACTGATCACTGGAAACTATACATTCCCAATCGGGTCAGAAATAGATCCCCTGCCAATTCAATAGGCCGGGTCAAATTGCTTTCCAATCATCAGGCAAGATGCTAGGATATAAATCCGCTGTCCCCCGACTTTAAGAACAAAGAGAGGCAGGAATGACACTACAAACATTTTCCATTGCGGTGGATATCGTCAGCTCGGTCGCTGTATTCGCGGCTATCATCTTTGGGGTCACCCAAATCCGGCAGTATCGTCAGCAAAGGCGCGATATGGCTGCCATAGAGCTGGTTCGATCTGTCCAGGACCATGAGTTTACCAATGGCTACCGGTTGATTCATGTGCTTCCAGAGGGAATTTCAGCTGCTGACTTCAGAGCCCTGGGATCTGAACATATCCGGTATGCCCTGGCAGTAGGTATGAAATACGAAACGATCGGGTTGCTGGTGTTCAAAGGGGTGATCCCACTGTCAATCGTTGAGGAATTAGTGGGAGGTGTTGCGATCGTATTCTGGAGAAGGCTTTCTCCCTGGGTGGAAGCCATGCGAAAGGAACAATCTTCAGATTTTGTTTTTGAGTGGTTTGAGTGGCTGGTGGATCTGCTGGTAGCCCGAGGACGTGATGTTCGGGAGCCAGCCAATAAGCAGTATACTGATTGGGGTGGAAAATACGCATAGGAGCACATGGTTGCGCAAAGGGCGGTCGGAAACTGCCCTCGCGCTGGTGCCGGGGCCACCTTCATTCCAAATTTCCCCCTAAAAATAATTTTCAAATTGAACCTGTACTGGATTGGGATTCTTCACCCGCAGGTCCTGAGGCTTGCTGATAGAACTGCGCTTCATATTTTATTGAATGAAGCGATTTATCCAGTTTTCCAATTATGGATGATATCCAACCGCGTTATGCTAATTCTTTAATT
>JARROG010000246.1:0-3168 GCA_037384185.1 Anaerolineales bacterium
CGGCCACGGCCAGGTAGATGGTCTCGCTGCTGGACGCGGCCGGGCCCGGGTCCACGCGATCGGCGGCGTGGTGCGGGTCGATGAGCGCCCGGCGCTGGCGGATGTAGTCGTCGTCCAGCAGGCGCTTCGGGTCGATGGTCATGGCGTCCGGGTCGCCCACCCAGCGGGCCAGGTGCATGGTGACAGTGGCAAGTCCCACACCGAGGACGGAGAACAGCGGTGTAAAGTAGGCAGGAAGCTGCCAGATCACATCTCCGTTAACGATAGTCCCGATCGGGAGGTTGAATCCGTAGGACAGGATGGGGGAAACGATCAGTGCCAGAGAAACTGCCAGCAGGGTCACTGCCAGCGTGAAATAGATCACGCCCAGGGGCAGCATCAGGATCAGGTAGATCCAGGACAGCCAGGTGGCTTTCCCCAACAGAAGCGTTTTTAAGCGCTCTTTCCAGGGCAGGCTGCTGTCGGTGAAGGATGCCCGGCGGGGCATGCGCTCTCCCAGCAGTGCTTCTACCAACCGGCCTTCCAGGAATGCCAGGCCCCGGAAGGAGAGCAGGAAGATGATGGTGACCGGAATGCCGATGATCAGGATCATCACCCCCAGGGAGGTGGCTAAGCCGGTGACCGCCCAGGAGAAGTACAGCGTGCCGGTGATGATCGAGATCAGCATGTAGACCAGCCCACCCCAGGCCCGCGGATCAGCATAAATTCCAAAGAATCCTGGATAGGCTTTTCCGGCCTGTCCTGTGTTCCCGGTCCCCGTAGTTGCAGCCCGGCGGGCGGCTGGTGTTTCGGCTAGAGCAGGGGGCAGGGCAGCTTCCCAACTACGGTAAGCCTGGGCGATCTCTGCGGGTTCCCCATAGTCCTGGATGAGTCCCCGGAGCACTTCGCTTTCAGTTACCTCATTGTTCTCGGCCAGCTCGGTCTCCAGGGCGGTGCGCAGGTGTTCCTCGGCGTCTGCCAGGGCGTCCTGGACGGTGGCTTTGTCCGCTCCCCGCAAGGCAGCCTTGAGGTCAGATAAATAAGTTCGGATCAGTTCATCTGTAGTTTTCACTGGTATTTCCCTCCCAGTACGTTGTCAACAAAAGTTTTGGTTTCCTGCCAGGTGGCGGTCCAGGTCTCAAGGACCTCACTGCCGATATCCGTGGCATGGTAGTAGCGCCGGGGTGGTCCGGAATCGGACAGCTCCCGCTCGCTGGTCAGCAGTCCCTGGCCTTCCAGGGAGCGCAGCACGGGGTAGATGGCGCCCTGTTTGACCATCACGCCTTCCTCGTCCCCGGCTCCGATCAGTTTTCCGATCTGGTAGCCGTAGAGAGGTTCATCCGATTGGACCAGGATGCTCAGCAGCGCGAGGGATACTGTTCCGGAGCTGAGCTCTTTCTGGAACTTCTTGTGGGTTTCCTGTAGATCGACCAACGGTAATCCTCCTTTGAGGTGTCGGAGGGACGAAATCCCTTAAAGGGATTTCGTCCCTCTTTCTATGATTAACTCAAATGTATAATTAACTTATTACTACTATGCAGTTAATACTACAATAAAGTGGACAGTATGTCAAGGACCAATTTGTTCTCTCCTTTCCGGATTCCGAAGTAGAATACCTAGCAGGGTTTTTTCTTCCAGGATTGACTTCCAGAAGGGATATGGCAAGACGCTGGCTTTATATTGATATTTAGCAGGGAGCTGTGGATATGGAAAGAGATCAGGTGTTGGATTCCGCCCGGAAGCTGATTCGGGCCGAAGGGGCGGCGGTCAGAGGCGCTGCCGATCAGATCGGGGAATCCTTCTGGGAGGCCCTGGCGCTGCTGGTGGATTGCCAGCACAAGGTACTGGTCACGGCGGTGGGAACCTCGGGAACAATCGCCCGCCGGCTGGCCCACCTGCTGGCTTCCGGCTGTGGGATGAGCGCCTTCTATTTCCATCCCGGTGAGGCGCTGCATGGTCCCTCTGCCATGGTGGAGGAGGGGGATCTGCTGATCGCCATCTCCAAGGGAGGGAAAAGCGCTGAGCTGAACCAGTTCCTGGGGATAGCCCGGGAGCGGGGTGGAAAGGTCATCAGCCTCACTTCCAGTCCGGGATCTGAGATGGCCCGCCAGAGCGAGATCGTGATTGAGGTCCCGGTCCTTCCGGAGGCGGAGGACGAAGGGATCCTGCCCTTCGGCAGCACGCTGGCGACCGCAGCCATCGGGGATGCCCTGTGCTACCTGCTCCGCAGAGAACGCGGTTTTGATCTGGTGGAGATGCGGCAGACCCATCCCTCCGGCGCGACAGCTGAACTGGTAGGAAAGATCGGGAATCAGAAGGGAGAGGACTGAGTGGAAGCGGGAAGATCTGGATTGAGATTATATATTGACAGCGCGTCCACCTCGGATTGGGAGAAATACCTGCCCCTGGGATTGTTCTACGGCGTGACCACCAATCCCAAGCTGCTGGGGGCAATCGGGATTGGGTTCAACTTGAAGGAGATCACCGAGCTGGCAGCGGAAGCGTTCTATCTGGGAGCAGGCGAGATCCACCTCCAGGTCTGGGGAGAAAATCTGGAGGATTACCTGGAGCGGGGCAGAGCTCTCTCGGATATCGATCCCCGGGTCAGAGTCAAGGTGCCCATCGACCGCCAGGGGATGCTGGCAGCCGCGACTTTGATCGGGGAGGGCATCCCGGTGACCCTGACCGCCCTGCATGCAGCCAAACAGGCCCTGAGCGCGGCAGCATTAGGCCCGGCTTACGCGGCACCCTATTTAGGGCGGATGAACGACGCCGGGAGGGACGGTTTGCAGGAAGTACTGATTATGAATAAAATCCTGCGCTCCCTGGAGAGCCCGACCCGCCTGCTGGTGGCCAGCATCCGGAGCATCCCGGACCTGGTGGCCCTGGCGGCCGGGGGCCTGGACACCTTCACGCTCACCCCGCCGCGGCTCGAGGAGCTGATCGAGGACGAGCTGACCCGGGCCGCGGTGGAAGCCTTTGCGGCCGAGGTGGAGGACTGATCCGGGTGGGAGATACGGCGAAAGGTTACAACCTTAAAATTAATTGACAAGCCTTGATTCTCATGCTACAGTGTACTTACTTGATTTACGTCGGAAGGACAGTTTCAACTGCATTGGGTGTCAGGAGGAGATAGATAAGCAGGTTAACCCTGTCCAGGCGAGACGGTCCGTGAGGTGGGTATTCTAG
>JARROG010000247.1:0-3167 GCA_037384185.1 Anaerolineales bacterium
ATCTTACGAATACAGCGGCAACGTACCCCCAGCTAACACTTCCCAAATCAGCGGCCTGGTTTACAACGACCCGAACGAGAACGGATTGATGGACAGCGGCGAAGCGCCTTTTGACGGCGTACAGCTGGTCCTGGCCAGCGGCAGCTGTGCTTCCCCTGGCATCAGTCAGACAGCCCTGAGTGCGGCGGACGGCAGCTATCAATTTGAGCTCTCTCCCCCCACCGCCGGCAGCTACTGTTTGAGCATTGACCCCCTCACACCACCCAATGACACCATCCTCATCCCGGGCAACTTCACTGCACCACCCTTGGGCCAGTACGAGTTCACGCTGACAGAAGGTGAGGACCTGACGGATCAAGATTTTGGCTGGGATTTCCAGTTCTCTCCCGGGTACTCCGATCCCAACCTGGTGATCACCGACGTGGCCCTCAGTGATACTACGATTGCCAAGGACGACTGGGTAACGGTGGAAGTTACTGTTGAGAATCAAGGTATGAGCACCGCTTCCGGTTATGATGTTGTGCTCATCCCCTACTATGGATGGGGTCCCCCCAACCCTGCCGGCTATGAAAGCATCCCTGACCTGGCCCCGGGAGCCAGCCACACCATCACCTTCTCCCCCGGCGTGTTCTACAACAATGTCGGGACCTTCACCTTGCGGGTGCTGGTGACCGATGACTGGTATGAGCTGGGTGATCCGGACTCCACAGGAACGGCCGGAGACTACCAGGATCTCGAGATACAGGTCCTGGCCTACTTCTGCAATCTGCTCCAGGATCTGGAGCTCAAGCCGGTGATCCTCAGCCTGCCGCCTGACACCCGCAATCTACCTGTCTATCTTAAGGCGGCGGATGTCTTCCCGGGCATCGACCCGGAGCAATTAGCCGGAGAGCCGCTCATACCTTACGGCGCCAAGATTGGTGCTATTGAGGCCTACAAATGCGGTCCGCAAGGCTTCCCAGACAGGCTGTACTGCATGTTCAATATCCCGGAGGGTATGGAAGGCACGGAGCAGTCTTTCCAGCTTACTCTCCCTGACTGCCCGGAGCCAGTCTATGAACTGCCAGCCATTCAGATCCCGCAGCTTGAACCCGTGAAGGGACCGACCTGCAGCGCCGACCTCAGTGAAGGCGATTGCATAGGCGCTGGTGGGACCTTCTACCGGCTGACTGACAAATCTGCGACCTGCCTCTGCCCCTGAGAAAGACGGGTTCCAGAAAACAAACTTCAGATCGAAAGGGGCGGCTCTCCGAGCCGCTCCTTTGCTGTCACTAAAATCCGGCATGCCTGATCCTGGAATTAAATCTGAAGTGTTCAGCTGGTCAATGAAAATCAACCACCAGTCTGGAGGAATCTCCTCCACCAAATGTTACCAGGAAGAAGAATGGTCAATGGTTTTTCTATTTTTGCTTTGATCATTGATTTTTGCCCCCCCGACTGTAATAATCAGGATGGCACACGCAATTATTGTTTTTCCACACCCAGGGGTAGAATAGAAACATGAATACAACCAAAGACCAATCCCAAAGATTATCAACTGAACAACAGGCTGAACTCCTCACCACTTTGCGGACCCGCTTTGAGGAGCACCCCGACCGCCATCCTGACCTTGCCTGGGAAGCGGTTCAGAGCAGGTTAGACGCCCATCCCGCCAAACTTTGGTCGCTGGCCGAGATGGAGCGTACGGGAGGAGAGCCAGACGTAGTCGGCCTTGACAGCGAATCTGGTGAGTATCTATTCGTTGACTGCTCCCCGGAAAGCCCCAAAGGTCGGCGCAGTTTATGCTACGACCGTCAAGCGCTGGAATCCCGCAAAGAACATAAACCCAAGGACAGCGCGCTCGATCTGGCTGAAACCATGGGGATCGAACTGCTCTCCGAGGATCAGTACCGCGAGCTCCAGGAGCTGGGTGAGTTCGACACCAAGACCTCGAGCTGGGTCAAAACCCCACCGGAGATCAGGGAGCTGGGCGGTGCCGTGTTTTGCGACCGGCGCTACGGCCACGTTTTCCTGTATCACAACGGAGCGGAATCCTACTATGGTTCCCGGGGCTTCCGCGGCCTTCTGCGAGTTTGATCTCAACTACCCCCACCATCCCGGAAGGTTTGGATCAAAGCTGCCCTATCTCCATCCCTGCGGAATTCAGCGGACTCACAAGAAGTGTTCACTGATTACAGCTTATTATTTACAACAATACTGCCAGCTCCTTAATGGATACAAGTATGCCTCACCTATTCTTTTCCGCCCTGTACTTTGCCGGTCTGCTGTTTGCTGAAGCTCTGCGTCTTCCCCGGCGTCTATCCCGCTTCCGTAATCGTCAGGATTGGCAGCCGGCCAGCCGCTCAGACCGATATTCCGAGCGAGTCGTCCTGGGCGGAGTGATCATGGGCATTTGGGTTCTGCCGCTGGTTTATGTTCTCACTCCCTGGCTGGAGAACTACAATTACCAGCTCCCCGTTTGGTTGAGCTGGAGCGCTGCCGCAATATTCCTGGTTGGATTGATGATCCGCTGGGGCGCCCAGCGCACCCTGGACCGATCCTGGTCCTTCACGCTGGAGACCTCCCAGGAACAGCAGCTGGTCACTCATGGGATCTTCTCCTTCACCCGTCATCCTATTTATCTTTCCCTGATCTTTTGGGCAGCCGCCCAGCCAGGTTTGCTGCAAAATTATTTCGCAGGGCTGAGCGGTCTGGCTGCAGTCCTCCTAATCTGGTTGGTCCGGGTACCCCGGGAAGAACAGCTGATGATCGAGGCATTTGGCGACCGCTACCTGGATTATATGGCTCGGACCGGGAGATTCTTCCCTAAATAATCACCTTAGGCCGTCCCTCCCAACTGAGAATCTCGTTAACATCATCAGCACTCTGAATGAAATCAACCCACAGGTTGGAATCCATGAAGAATACTCACACAAAATGGCGGATCGATTTCGCCCAGACTGTCGCCCAGCAATTCAAGGAGCGAGATGGGATTGCGGCTATCGTGGTCGCCGGCTCAACTGCCCGGGGTTGGGCCGATGAATATTCCGATCTTGAGCTTCCAGTATTCTGGGACAGGGTCCCAGATGATCAAGCCCGGATTGAGATTGCTCAAGCATTAGAAGGTGATTTCCTTTTCGGTTTTGACGGTCCTTCTCAAGAGGATCAGCTTTTGATCGGAAAACTGC
>JARROG010000248.1:0-5481 GCA_037384185.1 Anaerolineales bacterium
GGCCGGGTAGCGTCAAAGGTCTCCATCGCCCCTTTATAGCCCTTGGTGCTCTTTTCGATGGTCGGAGATCCGAGGATGTTCTCGTAGGGAATTCGGCAGTCCTGGAGCACAATTGACACAGTGTCGCTGGCCCGGATGCCCAATTTCTCTTCTAATTTGGTCACCTTGCAGCCAGGCGTACCGGCCTCAATCACAAAGGATCTGATTCCAGCTCTGCCGGCCTCGAGATCCAGGCTGGCCCAGACAACGATGAATCCTTGCGAATCGACCAGGGCTTTATGCCCAGCGGTCACGAAAATCTTTTCTCCATTCAGGACCCATTCATTGGTTTCCTCATCCAGTACGGCAGTGGTGCGTATAGCCGAAGTATCAGACCCGGCCTGGGGCTCAGTCATGGCCATCGCGTCAAAGACTGGTTCTTTTCCTTTGAACCTGCTCAAGAAACGCTGCTTTTGTTCCTTGGTGCCAGCAGCGCTGACCGCAGCAGCTCCCAGCATGCCCCCCGGAGTGCAGAGATAAATTCCAGCATCGCCCCAGGAGAGCATTTCCACCATGACCATCAAACGTTGATAGTTGATCGGGGGGCGCTTTTCCTTCTCAGGGGTCTCCTCCTTTTCTTTTGGAGTCTCTTCTGGTGCCATTGAGGAGGAGCCCAGTGCCTTGGTTGCCGTATGCATGAACTCGATATAACCCCAGGGAATCTCATGCTCGTTTTCGTCCAGATCCCGGGAAACCGGCCGCATCATGTTGACTGCCACAGTCTCGACGACATTTCTGGTTTGAACTAGCGGTTTGGGCATTTCGAAGCTGATCATTTTGTCTCTCCTTTCGTCTACCCGGGTCCACCCCGGGGAAGGGTTGGTGGAAATTCTGGGTTCTACACCATGGCCAGGCCTGTAAAGGATGAAAATCCTCGGCCATTCCTCATCCACAGCTCTACAGGATGTTCCCTGATGTAGCCGTGACCGCCGAGAATCTGGACTGCTCGGTCGGTGACCATCATCGCCATATCAACCGCCCCGCTGTAAGCCAGGAAAGCATGCTTATAAGCGCCGTCCTTTTCCTCGTCCAGCATCCAGGCCGCTTCCCAGGCCAGAAGCCTGGTTGCCTCAATGTCAGTACCCATCTCCGCCAGCATGAAGGCGATGGCTTGCTTTTGAGCGACTTTGACCCCAAAGACTTCTCTGTCTTTGGCGTAGTCGATTGCGTATTCATAGGCGGCCTGGGCGACACCCACTGCCAGGGCTGCCATCCCAACCTGCCAGGCTGCCAATATTCGATCCAGGGAATGCCCTTCACTCCCGTTTAGCTGCTGATCCACGGGTATTTTGACGTCCTCGAATGTTATCTTGAACAGCGGTAAGGCATGGATTCCCAGTGTTTTCTGGCGTTCGCCAACAGTCAAGCCTGGAGCATCGCCAGGGACTATGAAGCCCTGGGACTTACCATCCAGGTTGGCATAGACCAGGATCTTTTCTGCCCTGTCTGCATAAGGAACGTAAATTTTCTCTCCGTTGAGGGTGATACCATCTCCATCCCGAACGGCTGTGGTTTTCAGGTCCTGGGGGTCAAAATCAAAGGCGGGCTCAACCAAAGCCGCTGTATAAGCTTGCCACTCCATTTCTATCACGGGTGGGATGAGTTCTTTCTTCTGACCTTCTGATCCTGCCAGGAGGATGGGGAGCACAAAAAGATTAGGGGTCATCACCCCCAATGCCGCCGCCAGGTCCCCGTGAGCCAGGCCTTCAGCAGCCAGCACGCCGGTCAACGCTGAATAATCGCCAAATCCGCCGTATATTTCAGGTATGGAAGCTTGCAGTATACCGAGTTCCCAGCCTTTTTCGATCAGCGCTTCAGGCAGCTGTTCGTTTTCCTCCGCTTCTCTGGCAGCTGGCCGGCAGTCTCCATCCGCGTAGCGTTTGACCGCATCCAGGAGCATTTGCTGTTCTTCAGTCGGGGTAAATGAATACATAGGAACCTCCAGGTAAGGGTGTCAAGGTAAGACTGCTGCTGGAAATCTCATAACATCGGCTGCCGGGAAAATCTAGATTGATTCGGATAGTCAGTTCAATAATTTAGCGGATGGTTTGGTTCCGGTGGAGACCTCCTGGTCTAACTTATTGGATCTTATGATCGGAGGACAATAATCCTGCTAAAAATAAGTCGGTGAATTGGTCAGCGATTTGCTCTGCGGAAAGGGGGCCATCTTCTTTGTACCAAGTAATGGTCCAGTTGAGCACACCCAGCAGCGCTTTAGAGATCAAACCTGGTTCCGGGGCAGTAAACTCACCCAATTCATTTCCTTCTTTAAGGATCGATTCCCAGATCTGATCGACCTGATCCCTGAGCGGAATATGCTTCTTTTTATAAACCGGCTCCAGGGAGCGGTATTCCAGCAGCAGCACGGATGAAAGAGACGGGTTCTCAGCCAGAAAGGAAAGATAAGCTCGCATTGCCTGGCGGATCTTCTGCTGAGGTGTCTGATCGCGGGAAATTACGGTCTGGAGGCGTTCCAGGATCATACTCAAAGCTTCATCAAGCAGGGCGTACAGAATATCCTGCTTGCTGTCGACGTAATGGTACAAACTGCCCTTCTTCAGATCAACTGCGTCAGCAATGTCCTGCATGGACGCCGCATGGTAGCCTTTTTCTTGAAAGATGAGGGCTGCTGCAGTGAGGATGTTCTCTAAGGTCATGGAGTTTTACCTACCGACCGTTTGGTAGTTTAAGCCTATCAAATTCCGGGACGAAAGTCAAGCTATGTCTGGAAAATAATTTTCGGAGATTGCCAAGTAGGATACAATTAGCAAAGGATTTTTTTATCGTTGCGGAGGATCTATGGTCAAGAAACGTTTGAATGTGTCTTTGATCTCTGGGGCTGTACTGGGGATATTCTGTATTCTGGGCGGATCGCTGCGCTTAGGATGGCAGGGCAATCAGCTGCTGCTTTTTTCCTTGTGGTACAACCGCTTGTTGATGGGGCTGGTGATCGGTCTGGCAGCTGGATTAAAGCTGGTTGATGCAAAATTGAACTGGCTGCTTCGCGGAGCAACCCTGGGCCTGGGAGTCAGCGCGGCATACTTCTTAACGGCTGGCGCCGGGGATTGGGTGTCTTTTCTGGCCGGCCTGGTTTACGGTGTGATCATTGAATTTGTGCTCCAGCGGCAAAACAATCAATAAGGGATAATTTGATGACCGAGAAACTGCCGACCATAAAAAAACTGATGTATGGGGCGGGGGATATTGGGTTCAGTCTCACCAGCACGATTATGGGGGTGTATTTTCTGATATTTATGACCGATGTGGTTGGATTGCGGCCGGCAGTCGCAGGGATTCCCATCCTGGTCGGGAAAGTTTGGGATTTTGTCAACGATCCGATTTTCGGTTACATCTCAGACCGGACCCGCACTCGCTGGGGGCGCCGCAGACCTTTCCTGCTGTTCGGATCTCTACCCCTGGCGCTGACCTTTACCATGCTTTGGTACCGTCCTCCTTTTGAGAGCACCGTAGCTCTGGTTGTGTATTATTCCATTGCATATGTGATCTTCGAAGCTTCGGCGACCATGCTCTATATGCCTTATTTTGCCCTGACACCAGAATTGACCTCTGATTATGATGAGCGCACCTCTCTGACCAGCGACCGGATGTTCGTCTCGATCCTGGGAAGCTTGCTGGCATTTACTCTTCCATTAATCATTATTGGAAGCTTTTCGCCGGACAATTCTCCTCGTGTGATGTTGATGGGAGGGATTTTCGGTTTGGTTTCCGCTGTACCGATGATCATCACTTTTTTCGGAACCAGTGAGCGAGAGGATCTGATTGAACTGGATAAACCGACCTTATGGGAATCGATCCGCTCGGTTTGGAAGAATATACCTTTCCGGTACGGGTTGGGGATTTTCCTGACCACCTGGGTTTCGGTAGATATTTTACAGTCCAGTCTGCTGTTCTACATCAAGTATGTTGTCCAGCGGGAGCCGCAAAACGATATTATCATGGCAACCATTTTTGTGATTGCCATGTTTGCCCTGCCGATCTGGAACTGGGTCTCCACTCGCTGGAGCAAACGCTATGCTTATATGTACGGGATTGCATTCTGGGCTGTGGTGCAGATGACGCTGATCACGATGACACCGGCCACGCCTCTGCGCCTGATCCTGATCTTATGCTCCCTGGCAGGGATTGGCGTATCTGCTGCTCATGTACTGCCCTGGGCGATCCTTCCAGATGCCATTGAGTGGTATGAACACAAAACTGGGGAGCGCCATGAGGGCATGTTCTACAGTGTGACAACCCTGGCTCGCAAGATCACCTCGGCGATATCGGTTCCCTTGATCGGACCCATATTGGAGCTCACAGGATATCAGCCAAACGTCGCTCAGCAAAGTGCTGAAGCGGTGCGGGGGATAAAAATGGTCATTGGACCCATCCCGGCTGTTCTTCTTGGGTTGGGCATCTTTATCGCTTATAAATATCCGTTGGATAGGGACCAATTCTTACTGATCGTTGAGGAGCTGAAACAACGCCGGGCAGGTATAGTCCGGACAGGAGACTGATCCATGTCTGAGATTACGATCATCAAGGCCCAGAATCCAGCTGATCGTGCGGCGTTCAGCACTTTTCCCTGGAAACTCTACCAGGATGATCCGCTCTGGGTTCCTCCTCTCTATCCAGATCTAAAACAAGCACTTGACCCCGCTCAAGGAACATTCCTTCAGCGCGGTGAAGCTGATCTATTTTTGGCTTATAAGGATGGCCGGCTTGCTGGCACCATTTGTGCAGCTGAGGATCCGCCGACCAATCGCAATCGGGGAACCAGCGAATGCGTTTTTGGGTTCTTCGATTACATCGAAGATTTCGATGTTTTTCGAGCTTTGGTGGAAACGGCCAGGGATTGGGGGCGGTCCAGAGGATTGACCCTCCTCTACGGACCCTGGAATCTGGATTATGAGAACGCTTATGGGGTGCTGGTTGAAGGACGGGATGTGCCGCCGGCGCTGATGTGCGGACACTCACCACCTTATTATCACCTTTTCATGGAGCGATTCGGTTTCCAACCAGCCCGCGCAGAGAATGTCGCCCTGCGAATCGACCTGGAAGACTCTCCAAGATTTGACCGTCTGGCGCGCATAGCGGATCGTGTCCGCGGACAGGGAAAGATCACGATTCGCAGTGCGGAATTTGATCGCTGGCAGGATGAGGTTGACATAGTCTATCAACTTCTTGGAAGAGCGCTAGCCCATCTGGACGATTCGATTGGCTGGCACCGGGATGCGCTGGAGGCTATGCTGGCACCCTTTAAGCAGATCGCTGATCCGGAGTTGATCCTGTTCGCAGATGTGGATGGGAAGACAGTGGGTTTCCTGCCAGGCATCCCCAATCTCAATGAAATCTTTATTGATGTCAACGGCCTTCGTTAGCGCTGGAATTACCTTCAGCTGTTGTGTTTAATGAAATCCCGCCAACCAGCTTGTCTTGCGG
>JARROG010000249.1:0-5987 GCA_037384185.1 Anaerolineales bacterium
TCACCGGCACCGATGCCGAGGCGCAGTCGCGCTACGTGCAGGCCTGGCGACAGGACATCGCGCCTCTCCCGGAGGGGGATCTGTGGCTGTCGGTGTGGGTGCCGGAGTGAAAGTGATGGTTGGCGTCCGGGTGGGGATGTCTGGATTCGAAGTCTGGGTAGGCGCATTGGGATCTGGCGTTTGATAGGGTTCTTCCGGGGGTGCCAATACCAGAGGAGTTGCTGTTGCAGTTGCGGCCGGAGGAGAATTGATTTTGTTCTGGGTAGATAGATTTGTCTTCAGCTGAAGACGATTGCAACTTGTAAACAAAACGAGAACAAAACAAAAACACAAGGCCTTTTTCACACCAACCTTCTCCTTCATTCAAGAACTTGCCTGGACCATGGATCTTGATTAAGTGTACCTGCATCTCTCCATCCGTCAACAGACTGTTTAGCAGCCTTCTTCCCTGCCGCTGAAAAAGGCCGTGTGACTCGAGCCGCCAAATCAGTTGATTGAATGGTCGCTACGCGACCGACGGAAGACCGAAGACGGAAGACCGGGAAAGGGTCTTTGCGCGACCGACTGAAGAACGGAACCGTAAACCGATTGGTTTGATTTCTTGTCTTGTGATCACTAGATAGACCAGGTGATTTATGACTTACGATTTACGAATTCACTGTGCCGCAGGCGCCGCGCCACAGGTGCTAGCTGGCGCCTGATGGGCCAGAAGGACTAAGGCTGATTATTTTGATGGGAATTATCCAACGGGGTTAAGCTCTGTTGCCAGGGTTAAAGCCCTTTGGCAGTAATCTGGTACTGAAAATCGTAACCGGCATCCTCTGCAAAGGATTCGATCTTTCCCCGGATGGTCTTGAAATCAAAATCGTAGGTATATTTTTTTCCAAATTGGGCCGATTGTTTCTCAATAATCGATTCTTGCTGGCCGCCTTTACCCGTTCGGAAACTCTGCGTTTGAAAATCCGTGCCCGCATTCATCCCGGAAGAGGATTCCAGCAGCATTTCTGTGAACTTGACCAGCTTTTGTGGGTCATCAATGCGGAACTTGGCCTGATAGGTTAGTTTTTGTTTGGAAAGGAATGCTTTTCGTTCAGCTACGATGAGGGACAGGGTGTACACGCCTTTTTTCTCTTTGATGTCTGCTGAAATCTCTTGTGCGTAACCTAAAAAGTCCTGCGTTAAAGCCATTAAAACCTCCTGAATTAATACGACACTTTGCTTTATTTGTTTACCGAAGCCCCTTATTGTACTCCATTACATAAGTAATCTTGAAAGATTCATCTGTCAAACTTGTAAATACGAATCCACTATAGACGTAACGCGCTGATCGTTATCATCCCTCGGAAGGTTTGCCACCGGTAGCATCGTTAGCTTAAATGCAGTAACTGACTGGCTGTTCATCTGTAAAAGTCACCCGAAATGATCTGCCCCAATCCCTTACTGTATATCTCTACTTGCCTGTATTTATTATGGATAAACAAATTCTTATCTGAATGGTAAGCTGTCAATTTATTCCTGGGATCTTGCCAGCCTATCAGCTATAATTTCTCCCGGTAGGATTAGGCGCTGACCCATCAAAAAGATGTGAAGCAGAGCATCCAAAAACACCAGGGCATGAGTTTGAGCGATATGGTTTGCTAACCGGGAGACCCCCCATGAAGTATCAGGAAGGAACCGTTGACATAAATGGGCTGAAAATCCATTACTACCGCACGGGAGGGGACCTGCCGCCGGTGGTGCTGAATCACGGTGCCCTGGATGACGGCCGGTGCTGGCCTCGTTTGGTCAAGGCGCTGGAAATGCATTATGATCTGGTCCTGCCAGACGCGCGAGGCCACGGTTTGTCTGACTCCGGGGCAGGGGAATACAGCTCCCAGGCCAGAGCGGCCGACCTGATCGGACTGATCGAGACGCTGGGATTGGAAAAGCCAGTCATCGGAGGGCATTCGATGGGGGCGGATACCTCATTATGCGCGGCTGTGAACAGACCCGATCTGATCGCGGGTTTTATTATGGAAGACCCGCCGTCATCAGCATCCCGCTGGCCAAGAGGTTGATGCCGTCAGCGACGCCAGCTGTGATTGAGTCGTGGCTGGCATCAAAGCAGCTGGTGAGCGAAGACTTCATTCAGGTCCTGGGACACCCCCAGTGGCTGGCCGGCTGCCTGGAAGATGAGTTGCTGAACAAAGTCAGCTCTCCGGCGCTGCTGATCTATGGGGATCGGGAGAAGGGAGCGATCGTATCCAAGGCTGCCGCTGAACGCGCTGCAGAACGGATCGAAGGGCTGCGGGTTGTCCATCTGGAGGGAGCCACGCACGACATCCGCCGGACCCAGTTTGAGGGCTACCTGGCAGCCGTGCAGGACTTCTTGAAGAGGGTTTGGGAATAACGGTCGCTTTACCGCTGACGGAATGATCGCTGTGCGTCAGTATGGGGTAAGGGGTCGCTGGGCTCCTGACCGGAAAAAAGAGACCGCAAGTTCACTGGGCTTACGACCGGGATAGAGAGACCGGTTTACGGCTTCCAACTAGCGTGTTCAATATAGGCAGGCACTGGCGGAGTTCTCAATTCTCTTTCCGCCATTCTCTCAGCCAACCATTGATACCACTCGAAGCTGGTCTCGCGGTTTTGGGAGGCCCGTAGTTCAAAGACAGTTTTCGCCAGTTTTTTCCAGGAAATCATAATGGGACCGCTTAAAGCGTCATCGACGATGTCCAGTGTCAGTTCCCTTTGGTAGACAAGCACACCGATCCGCTCGAATGTCAGCAGGACAGACATGACATCCTCAAGATCATCTCCCAGGTAATCTTTAACGCCTTTCAGATCCAATCCGTCCGGCATCTGAACTACCCGCATCAAGCCGCGCATAAATTTTGGCGTTTGGAAGGAGTTTGCTGGATCATCCCATAAATAATACCGATGATCACAGAAACAGTTTTGATGATATCAAAAATGAAGGGAAAGTTCATTCTATTCCTCCTGGCGTGTCCCCTATGCCTATCCAGTCCTTATATTAGTCCAACCGCCTGAAATTGCAGAGGAGGATTAAAGTTCGCGGCTGGTACCGGCGATTAGTAATCTTTGATACCGGAAAGTCTGATAATGGGTTGCTTATTCCATTTGTTGTAATCTGATTGGCTATTCTTCGGTAGCTCTTTCGAGCACAGCTCGAATTGACTTAGTGGGATATCCTGGAGAAGCTACTCTATTAAAATCGGCTAACTGCTATCTGAACGCGGCCTCCGCCATTGTCTTCCGGTAAAATCAACCCGCGAGACATATTGTTAACCGCCAGCCATAGCTCCCACGATATTAAAAGGTTCTTTTCCATGGGCTACAGCTTCTGGTAAAGGCCGGTCTGGTGCTTCGTGCGTCCAGTCTTCACCGCAGACGAAGAAGCGGATGAATGGCCTGCGCTGCAAGGTGTTATGGTCCCGGATTGTCCCTCGCAGCATGGGATATCGGGCTTCGAGAGCGTCCAGGATCGAGCGCTGGGTCACCGTACCTTCCAGCTCCAGGGATACCTTGCCGCTGACGCGAGCCAGCTTTCGCAGATGGGCTGGTAGTTTCACCAGGATCATGGTAGAACCTGGACCTCGACCGAAAGTACCTTTGGCAGGTCTCGAACGATGGGTTTCCAGGTGTCACCGGAATCCATTGATCCATAAACTTGCCCACCAGTGGTGCCAAAATATATTCCGCAGGAATCGAGTGTATCAACTGTCATAGCGCTTCTTAAGACATTAACATAGCTGTCGTTCTGAGGAAGACCCTCGGTGAGTGCTTCCCACTCATTCCCGCCCGTCCGGCTGCGATAAACGCGTAGCTTTCCTTCGGGGGGATAATGCTCCGAATCGCTTAGAATCGGTATCACATAGATGGTCTCCGGTTCGTGAGGGTGAACTATGATAGGGAATCCAAAATCGCTCGGTAAATTTCCACTGATCTCTATCCACGATTCTCCCCCGTCATCACTGCGCATGACGTCCCAATGCTTTTGCATGAATAACACATCTGGGCGGGAGGGATGCATTGCGATATTGTGGATGCAGTGCCCTACGTCTGCGTCAGGGTCGGGCAATTCATAGGGGGACTTGAGACCTCTGGTCGCTGGCCGCCAGGTTTTGCCGGCGTCATCACTGCGGAACGCACCCGCAGCGGAGATAGCAACGATGATCCGATTCTCGTCTTCCGGATCAATGAGAATTTTATGGAGGCAGAGACCGCCCGCCCCGGGTTGCCAGAGATTGCCTTTGACCTCGCGAAGCCCTTCGACTTCCTGCCAAGTAAGTCCGCCATCGCGGGAGCGGAACAAAGCTGCATCCTCAACCCCGGCATAGATCAGATCTGGTTCGGTCCCTGAGGGTTCTAGATACCAGACTCGCTTGAAGTTCCAGGGCTGCTGAGTTCCGTTAAAGTCCTGATGTGTAGCAGGGCCTCCCTGGTACACAAATTCGTTCCCCACCGGTTCCCAGGTCTGGCCTCCATCGTCAGAGCGTTGGATAAGCTGTCCGAACCAGCCATTGGATTGCGAGACGAACAGCCGCTGTGGCTCAGCGGGCGATCCTTTGAGATGGTAGATCTCCCAGCCCCCAAAGAGCGGTTCGCTAACCTCCCATCTATCGCGTTTTTCGTCTGAGGTGAGAATGAATGCACCTTTTTTGGTGCCCACCAGTAAGCGCACTTGCATTGGTTTCTCCTTTTCACGAATAAATATGGCCCCGAGTTTCAATTTCTGGGTTGGGCTGATCGCTGGATAGGGCTGTTGTCGACAAGTTTCTTTCCATATAAAATAAAATTTCGAATATGTATACTAATTTATAAGTCTTTCCACATATCAGTACAGTACATTGCTGATCAGCTCCCTGGTCTCGTTTCCGGTCAGGGCAATCTTCACGCCCAAAGGGCCCTGTTGGGTGAAGTAAATTGTAAAGTTTCACTTATAGAAAAACTGACCTGGCCGGCAAAAATCCAAAGTTGAATCATTTCGCCAGATAATCGATCATTTTTTGTAACTGGGGATCAACCTGTTGGTCCATGTTAAACACCGACGAATACTCTCACCAATAAGTTCAATAATAATGGGAAGATCTGGAGGTGTCAATATGTATGAAACATATCAAGTAAATAATATTAAATCATGATTTCCTGGGTGGTTGTTAACTGTGGTGTGTGAGTATTGCCTGAATGAGTTCGAGGGAAATTCGGGAAACTATTGCAGCGCGTGTTTCGAAAAATGCGTTGATCCGGAGATCACAGACGAGACGTGGGTAAATCTACGTTTCAGAACGAATTTCAATCCGTCAACCAAGGCAGATGAGAGATCATTGATCTTGTCCAAGACCCTTCATTCTCTTCAGGGAAGACTCCGTAAAAAACCACGACCGGTTTGCCCGCGTAGTGGCTTCCTTGTTATTATTGGATTAATTTTCAGCCACGCATGCCTGAGCGGCCCCCGAGCATAATCGAGGGGGCAGTCGTAGGACCAGTCCTCGGTCGGCAGAGATACTGCTATCCGGACGACCAACAGGGCGTTTTGAGTCGCAACCGGGGTAGAAAGGATAGAGGTTATAGACTGTCTAGATAGTTCGGAGACCATTTGTGAAAGGAGGTTTTTCAGATATGCATGGTAGAATTTTGCGAGAAAAAATATTCAATTTAGAAGATTTGAAAAGTGGGTATGACCTATGAAGAAAATCTTGCGCTGGGAAATAGCTGGAGGAATCTTTATCATTGTCTTTGGGACAACTTTGCATTTTTGGTTTGCATGGACAGATTATTGGCGGCCGGTGGCATTGATCGCTGCTGTCAATGAAAGCACCTGGGAACACTTCAAGATGGCATTCTGGCCGGGCTTTTTCTTCGAGAACAGCTCTTCGGCCGCGAGCTTGAACGCCCCGCCGATGATTTTACTGCTCTTGATGATGCCGATAATCCCGGCCATCGCGATCCCGCCGATACCGATGTGCCGGACCGGGCAAAGCCAT
>JARROG010000250.1:0-3157 GCA_037384185.1 Anaerolineales bacterium
CAGGGTTACCAGGTCTATGCCTTGATATATGATAAGGATGTTCTTACTCAGCGCCTGGCTGATTTCCAGGCCGGTCTCTGGCCTTAAGCCTTATTTAGTATAAAATTGGTAACAAAATAGAACCGGGAGCGCTGCTGGCTCCCGGTTTTTAGTTAATTTCCGCTGTTCTCAAATGTCTTCCAGTCACAGATTGTTTATAATTTAGCTGAGTAATTCCTGGTAAACCTCTCCGACTTGCTTTGATATTGTTTTCCAGCTGAAGTTTTCCTCTACGTATGGCCTGGCATTACTCTTCAGTTCGGCATTCAAAGTTGGCTGATCGAATAAGATCTTGATCTTTTCTGCCAGCTGCTGAGGGTTCTTGGGTTCGAATAAGGCTCCGACTTCGTTCTCAACTACGGTTGTTTTCAATCCTCCAACCCTGGAAGCGATCACACTGCTGCCACAGGCCAGGGCTTCAAGTGCGGTCAATCCAAAGGGCTCATAAAAGGATGGGACTATAGTAACGTCCGCTGCGCTGTAATATTTGGACAGCTCTTCCTGAGGCTTTCCCCCCGTGAATGTGATCTGATTGGCAATCCCCAACTCATCGATCAGCTCCGCATATCCCTTGAAAGGGGCTTTCCTTAATTCGTTCCAGCTCAGGAAAGGCTTATTGGAAACCGGTCCGCCGACAATCACTGCCTGAATAAGAGGGTTGTCGGCCAGGGCGATCGCTTCCAGCAGCGTACCAATCCCTTTTCGTTCTTCTAAGCGTCCCACGTAAGTGATCAGGAAATTATCTGGGCTGAAGGCGATCTCTTTTTTGGATTCCAATTGCGGCAAAGGTTGGAAAAGTTTCAAATTTACTCCGCAGGGAATCATGGTGATCTTAGCAGGATCTGTTCTGTAAATCTCGATCAGGTCTGTCTGTTCCTGCAGGCAGGTGGCAATAATGCAGTCTGCTTCCTGGCAGATCTTTCGTTCGATTTGGATTCTGGAATCCGGACTGAGGTCTTTATCCCCCAGGGAAGCTGATTTAACCGCGCCCAGTGAGTGGAAGGTGTGTACGAGGGGAACTCCCCAGGTTTTCTTGAGATGGATTCCTACAGCTCCGCTAAGATAATAATGGCTGTGAACCAGGTCGTACTGCAAATCATGCTGAATCTGGTAGGTTGGTATCCAGGAGGCGATATCCTTCAATAGACCGACAATCTCTTCTTTGGGGATGTCTTCCGGAGGGCCCACTGGGATTCTGATGACCCGGGCACCGCGAGAAAAAATCTCTGGACTGGGTTGTTGGTCCTCTTCCCATCTGGAATAAACATCAATATCCAGGCCATACGCACCTAAATAGCGGGATAATTCTTTCACGTAGACGTTCTGTCCCCCATGCGAGGGTCCACCCAAAGGTGCCAGTGGATCTCCGTGGACTGATATGAAAGAGATCGCCCGGGGCATGTCATCCTCCCTATTGTTTAGATCTCGCAATCAGTTTTACTCAGATTGTAGAGCAGCTTTTTGTCGATCAAGTGTTTAATGTGCCCGACTTTCTGTAATTTTTGGGCGGCAACCTGATGAGCGAAGCAGATTGTTTCCTCCCAATCCTTCCCGTCCAGCTGGGCTACCAGCAGCCCGCCCCAGAAGGCATCGCTTCCCCCGATCACGCTGTTGACCTTTACCAGGGGCAGTGGCCCGATGTGTTGAACCTTATCTCCATCAGAGACCGTCACCACGCCGCCACTCCTGGTGATGATCACAACGTCTGCACCCAGTTCGTGGAAACGCTCCAGGCAGGATATTTCTAATTCCTCTTCCTTCATGTTGGGATCAAACAACATCCTGGCATCCTCCAGGGAAGGCTTGACGATTGTGATATAAGGCATGATTTGTGCCAGCACTTCCCAGGCTTCGTCTTTGTCCGGCCAGATCCGGGGGCTGTAGTTAGGGTCAAGTGTGACCAATTTATTGTGTTTCTTGGCCAGACGCAGAGCCCGAGCAACTGCTGAACGGCTTGGCTCCCGGGCCAGGGCAAAACAGGATGTGTGCACCACCCGGGCATTTTCGATCAGTTCTTCGGGCGTGTCATGAATTGAAAGCTGGGAATCAGCTCCCCGGTTGACCTGAAAGTCAGGGACGCTGGTGGTTTTAGTGATGAATACCGTTGTCGTAGGAAGTTGCTTTGTTCTCTTCAGGTGGTTAGTGTTAACCCCGTGGTATTGGAGAGACTCATTTAGGAATTCCCCGAATCGGTCTTCACCAACTACAGAGAGGACTGCTGACCTGTCACCTAATTTTGAGACGTAAACCGCCACATTGGCTGGCTGGCCGCCCAGGAAACGCTGAAACTCTTCAGCTGTTCGGAGGGAAGTAGATTGGCTGGTAGAAATGAAATCCACCAAAGTCTCTCCAACGGCGAGAACCTCATATTCCAGGTAGAGTGCTTTCAGTTCGGCGACTGTTATGTCATTCTGTTCAGCTGGATCCTGAAAATAGGGGTGGATAGGCAGCAGCTTCCGGTTGTTGTGGTTTTCAGTAGAACTCTGTAAGCTCGATATATAGCCCTCTGCTGTACGCTTCCATATATAGCGGGATAACACCCGCTGATATCCTGCCTGGGTGAGCTTGTCCCACTCTTCTGGATTGGCGATCAAACGGAAAAGAGCCGTGCTGATCTCGTCTTGATCGGTGGGGTCGACCAGAATGCCGAATTCATCGTCACCGTCCAGCATGCTCTCGCTTGGTCCTCCAAATTTGGTGACCACGGCGGGCATTCCACTTGCCATGGCTTCCAGGGGAGCCAGGCCGAAAGGTTCGTAAAGAGCTGTCAAGGCAAAAATGGATTTTAAGTCAGCGAAAAAGCGGTAAGCTGCACCCAGCCGCGCTTGCCCCTGGATGGAAAACATAGAGACCTGACCGCGAAGATCTGTCTCGTTAACGACATCAATCAAGGATTTCAGCACCTCTTTTTCAGGGTCCAAGGCCAGGTCAAAGCCGTTCAATGGATCTGGCAAGTTTCCCGTTATGATGACCAGGTTCGCCCGTTGGCGCAGTTCTGTGCTGGAAGCAAATGCTTTTACCAGACCCAGATGATTCTTCTTGGGATCGAGACGGCTGGAAGCCACAATACAGGGAAAGCCCAGTCGGTCCTCATCCAGATCCCGTTTTAACATCTCCC
>JARROG010000251.1:0-7406 GCA_037384185.1 Anaerolineales bacterium
GACCAGCCTATCCAGGAAGAGCTCAGTGTCGAAATTCAATCCGTCCTGCCGTTCTCTTCTAGGTCAGAGGTAAACTGGTTGAACATCGCCGGGCCGTTGGAGACTGGAATTCTGACAGAGATTGGCGAGCATTTGTCGATCCATCCCTTGATCCTGGAGGATATCAACAACACCAATCAACGGCCTAAGCTGGAAGACTATGACCGCTACCTTTTCCTGGAATTGAATATGCTCTCCTGGGACGAGGAAGATGCAGAGGTCGAAACGGAACAGATCAGCCTCTTGCTGGGAGAAAACTATCTGATCACATTCCAGGAATCCGAGCAGGATGTGTTCGACCCGGTCAGGAAACGAATTCGGGATGGGAAAAGCAGGCTGACCAACAGCGGACCGGACTATCTGGCTTATTCTCTGCTCGACGCCGTGGTCGACCACTATTTTATCGTCCTCGAAAATATCGGCGAGCAGATTGAGCTCTTAGAGGATGACTTGATCAGGGATCCAGACCCTGACACCTTGCATGCCATCCACGATTTGAAGCGCGAGCTGATCTTCCTCAGAAAATCTGTCTGGCCGCTCCGGGAAGTCATCAGCGCCCTGGAAAGGGGAGAATCCCCCCTCTTCCAAAAACCAACCCTGATTTATCTGCGCGATGTCTACGACCATGTGATCCAGATCATCGATACCGTTGAAACTTTCCGGGAAATGACCACCGGCATGCTCGATATTTACCTGTCCAGTGTCAGCAACCGCATGAATGAGATCATGAAAGTGCTGACGATCATCTCGACCATCTTCATCCCGCTGTCCTTTGTAGTCGGGCTGTACGGAATGAATTTCAAGTACATGCCAGAGCTGTCCTGGCGGTGGGGATATCCTATGGTCTGGGGAGTGATCTTGCTTTCTGTGGGGGGCATGCTGCTTTATTTCAAGCGCAAGAAATGGCTGTGAGTTTGCGCCAATCAGCATCCCTGCTCAACCGTTGACAAGGGCTGTCAGTTTTTATACACTGAAGCCATGCCTGCACGCGTTCACTCCTGCGCCGTGCTGGGGCTGGAGGGGGTTTTAGTAGAAGTAGAGGTCGACACCACTCACGGGTTCGGACATATCTATGTAGTTGGACTTCCCGATACCGCGGTCAAAGAAAGCCGCGAGCGGGTCCGGGCTGCGATCAGCAATATTGCTGTGCCATTTCCTCGAAAATCCCTGGTCATCAACCTGGCCCCTGCCAATGTGCGCAAAGAAGGGCCGGCTTACGATCTGCCGATGGCTGTTGGCATTCTGGTCACTGCCGGTTTCATCCCTCCCCAGGCTGTGGAGGATCTGATCATTGTCGGTGAGCTGTCGCTGGACGGTACAGTCCGCCACACACCGGGGATGCTGCCTATCGCGGCGATGGCCAAGGAGAAGGGTTTTCATGGTATCTGCGTACCTGCCCAGGACGCTCCCGAAGCCGGTTTGATCCCCGACCTTGAGATCCTGGCGGTGAAATCTTTGGACGAGCTGGCCTGGCATTTGACCGGTGCGGAGCCAATCCAGCCCTATCAGCGCTCCAACTCCTGGGAGCTGGCCGCGGTCAGCGTGAAGACCGATTTTCAAGAGATCAAAGGCCAGGAGCACGTCAAGCGGGCTCTGGAAGTTGCTGCCGCCGGCAATCATAACGTATTGATGAACGGGCCTCCCGGAGCAGGAAAAACCCTTTTAGCCCGCTCCCTCCCCGGGATCATGCCCGGGATGTCAATTGAGGAAGCCCTGGACGTCACCCGCATCTACTCCATCCTCGACCGGCTTCCGGCAAGCACTCCCTTGATCCAGCACCGCCCATTCCGGTCTCCCCACCACACCATCTCTCACGCCGGCCTGGTCGGCGGCGGAACCTGGCCCCAACCGGGTGAAATTTCCCTCGCCCACCGGGGGGTGCTGTTCCTGGATGAGTTCCCGGAGTTCGGCCGGCGCGTGCTGGAAGTGCTCCGCCAACCCCTGGAAGATAAAGCTGTCACTATCAGCCGGGCTCAGGGATCCTTGACCTTTCCGGCAAACTTCATGCTGGTAGCCGCCATGAATCCCTGTCCCTGCGGCTACTACGGCGACTCCCTGAAAACCTGTACCTGCTCGGCATCGGCCATCACCCGCTACCAAAAGCGGCTGTCCGGGCCGATCCTGGACCGGATCGACATCCAGGTTGAAGTGCCGCGGGTCGATTTCGAAAAATTAAGCTCAAATCGGCTGGGAGAACCCTCAGATCTGGTTCGTCAGCGTGTAGAGAGAGCCCGCGGTATCCAGACGCGGCGCCTCTCGAACTCCAGCAGCAGCACCAACGGCGACATGTCCCCCCGGGAGATCAGGAAGTTCTGCGAACTGGACCAGGAGTCCACAGCTTTATTAAGAGGGGCCCTGCAGCAGCTGGGGCTCTCCGCCCGGGCCTATCACCGTGTCCTGAAACTGTCCCGCACCATCGCCGACCTGGCAGGTGAAAAACAGATCTCTACTACTCACCTGGCGGAAGCCCTCCAGTATCAACCCAGGATGGATCTCTAAGCCTCAAGGAACATTTTCCCTTCATTTTTAGATTAAAAGCCCCAAACAGGCCAAGATGATTTGACATTCAATCGAATCGGGAGTATAAATTTGCCTGGTCAGTTGAACGTATCTCAGCTGATTAGCATTTTTATCCTTCTAGGTATTGGAGGCAATGCCTCGCTTATGAAACAAAATCGCCGCTGGATCATTCCGATCCTCATCTTGATCGCCTTATCGATCTACATTAACCTCCCCAACCATCCGGGGATCCACATCGGGAGCTACAACAAAGAGATCAAGACCCAGCTCGGGCTGGATCTTGTGGGAGGCGTCCAGGCCCTGCTCGAAGCGGATCTGCCGCCAGACGTTGAAGTGACCGCGGAAAATATGCAGACAGCCCGGCGCATCATCGAGGACCGCGTCAACGGCCTCGGGGTCAGTGAAGCAGTCGTTCAGGTCGCCGGCGACCGGCGCATCCTGGTCGAACTGCCGGGGCAGCGTGATCCCGCTGTTTCTGATCTATTCACCCGCTTTCGACAAGTCTCGTTGGGCGATCGTGGCCGCCTCTGCCCTGGTGTTGGTAGGGGGCTTCTGCCAGATCTATGTGATCGTGATCGGTGGTCAGCCAGTGATGACACAGAAGCTGAAAGCGTTAACGCGGATCAGCAGATCTTTCACACCGTGATGACTGGTGCTGCTATCAAGCAAGTAGGCGTTACTACCGATGCTGTTGGAAATATCCTGGTTGCCTTTGAACTGACACCAGATGGGGCAGATATCTTCCGGGACTACACAACCGCCAATGTGGGCAAGATCCTGGCCATTGTGCTTGATAAAGAAGTGATCTCAATCCCCCGCATCGAAGGACCGATCCCATCTGGAAACGGATCGATCAGCGGCAATTTCACTTCTGAAACTGCCCACAACCTGGCTGTGCAGCTGCAGTACGGTTCTCTGCCCATCCCCTTGAAAGTGGCTCAAACCGAAACTATCGGCCCTACCCTGGGTGAAGATTCCCTCCAGAAGAGTCTGGTGGCCGGGATCATCGGGTTGGGTGCAGTGATGCTCTTTATGGTGCTTTACTACCGCCTGCCCGGTCTGATCGCAGACCTGGCCTTGCTGATGTACGCTCTGCTGACCATGGCCATCTACCGCTGGATTCCAGTTACCCTGACACTGCCGGGTATCGCCGGCTTTGTGCTCAGCATCGGCGTAGCGGTGGATGCCAACGTGCTGATCTTCGAAAGGATGAAGGAGGAATTGCGGGCGGGCGCCTCGATCCAGGCAGCCATTTCTATCGGCTGGGACCGAGCCTGGCCCTCGATCCGGGACTCGAACTTCTCGACCCTGATCACTTCTGCCATCCTGTTCTGGTTCGGATCCACTTTCGGCGCCAGCATCGTTAAGGGCTTTTCACTGACCCTGGCCATCGGTGTTCTGGTCAGCTTATTCACGGCTGTGACCGCGACCAGGACTTTCCTGCACCTTACCCTGGATAATTTCAAATCTGCCAAGCACCCCAGATGGTTTGGGGTATAGAGAGAATCTCATGAAAAACATCATCAAACACCGTTATCTGTATTTTGCGATATCGCTCGTTGTCATCCTTCCCGGCTTAGCGGCGCTGCTGGCCTGGGGCCTGCCGACCGGAATCGATTTTTCAGGAGGCTCCTATCTTGAGATCAAGGTGGACGGCTCACTGCCGGGCACGGACAGCGTCCACAATCTGTTTTCGGAATATGGACTCACGGACACGAAAGTCCAGACTTCGGGTAATGATATTCTGATCATTCGCTCCAAAGCCATGGACGAGGGAACCCTGAAATCAATCCTGGGAGAAATTGAAAGCAGGTACAACGTCACCGTTGAACTGAATCGATTTGAAAGCGTTGGGCCAACCATCGGAAAAGAGGTTGCCCAGCGGGCTGCTGGCGCAGTAGGCCTGGCTGCGCTTGGTATTCTGGCCTATATCACCTATGCCTTCCGGGGCGTGAAGAACGCTTACCGCTATGGTGTGGCAGCTATTCTGGCCATGCTCCACGATGTAGTTGTCGTCCTGGGAGTGGAAGCTTTTCTGGGACATTTTCTGGGCTGGGAAGCAGACGCCCTGTTTCTGACCGCTCTGCTGACCGTGATCGGATTCTCGGTACACGATTCCATTGTGGTTTTTGACCGTATCCGTGAGAATGAGAGGCGCATGCGCAGAACGCCTTTTGAGGAAATCGTTAACTCCTCGATCATCCAGACTTTTGCGCGATCGATCAACACCCAGCTGACAGTCATGCTCACCCTGCTTTCTCTGGTTCTTTTCGGCGGCAGCACCATCCGCCATTTTGTCCTGATCCTGCTGATCGGTGTCTTTTCAGGAACCTACTCTTCGATTTTCAACGCCTCACCGATCCTGGTAGTGTGGGAGAACAAAGAGTGGAAGACCTGGTTCAGAAAATCTGGACTGCAAACCAATCCACGGCTCACAGATTTTTAACCGCAATTAAAGAGGAATTTCCTGAACAAGAGCTAATTTTCGTGCTCCAGCAGCTCACTGACCAATTCGACATCAATTTGCTGGCTTGGGCCGAGGTACAGCTTCCAATCCCGGAGGTGGTCCTGCAGCCTTTGAAGCAGCTGCTCTTGAGCCAGCTTTCGGTTATCTGCCTGGCTTCGGGTCTGGTCATTGGTGACCCGGATTTGAGTCGGTTTATGGAGCAGAGAGACTTTTGTCTCCCGCTTGTTGATATTCTGTCCCCCGGGTCCGCCAGATTTTGCGAAGCTGACATCGATCTGAGTAGGATCAAGGGAGGCCAGTCTGGTCAGATTGGCTTCCACCCAACCAACATAAGCTGCCAGGAATCTTGCCTGTTGATCCTCACTCTCAAAATCCGGAAAGCCGTCCAGCACCATGCATAAGGCATCTTCCAGCTCTTCCATCCGCTGATCCTGGGAAGCCCTTCGCTGCTGCCTTTTCAAAGTATTGAGTGTCTTGGGACCTTTTTTGCCAGTCTCTTTTCCACCGCTGCCGCCCCCACCTTTCTCTATATAGCGGTCTTCAAAATTATAGTAATCTTCTGGGTTGATCTTCTTGTAGTTTTTTCTTGAGCGTTTCTTCTCTGCCATCACCGGAATCCTGTTGATGAATAATACCAATATTATATTCAAATCCTTGTGGATAGTCGACAGGGATTCAATAAGAATCAACAGGAAAATATATCAATCGATGCGGACCAGTTCCTGAGCCAGTGAATCCCTCAAAAGCAAAAGCTGAAAGCCGGATACCTCCAGACTTTACTCTGACAGAGTTATGCACTAGTCTTACAGAAAAAACGCTATCTGTGGATAGCGTTTTTCATATTTTTCAGATGCGACGTCCCTCAGGCAGCTTCAACTTTGACTGCGCAAACCTTGTATTCAGGGATCTTGGCCACGGGGTCCAGGGCAGCGATCGTCAGCTCGTTGGCTGAGGCTTCCGGGAAATGGAAATTGGCATAGACCATCCCGGGCGGAACCCGGTCGGTGATCATCGCTTCGGCTTCGATCGTGCCTCGGCGCGAGGATACCCGGACCCGCTTGTTGCCATTCAGTCCCAGCTTTTCAGCATCCAGGTCGTTGACCTCGATCAGCGCTTGCGGATAGATCTCCAGCAGTCCTTTGGACCGGCGGGTCATCTGCCCTCCGTGCCAGTGGTACAGGACCCTCCCTGTGCTGAGGATCATCGGATATTCCTTGTCGGGGAGTTCAGCTGGAGGGATGTGCTCGATGGGATTGAACTGGCCCTTTCCTCTTGAGAATTGGCCAACGTGCAGGATCGGAGTTCCTGGATGGGTCTTGTCTTTTACCGGCCACTGCAGGGATTGCCCTTCCTGCAATCGCTGATGGCTCACACCGGCATAGATCGGTGTTAGCGCCGCGATCTCTTCCATGACCTGCTCCGCGTCCGCGTAATCCCAGGAGCTGTATTCAGCGTCACTGACCCGCCGCTTTCCCTGAGCGAGGATCTTCTCGGCCAGCCTGGAGATGATCCACCAGTCTGGTTGAGCCTCTCCAGGTGATTCGACCGCTTTATGGACCAGCTGAATTCTCCGTTCGGTGTTTGTGAACGTGCCGTTCTTTTCCGCGAAGCTGGCTCCAGGCAGCAGCACATCAGCATAAGGAGCAGTCTCCGACGGGAAGATTTCCTCCAGGACAACCAATCCACATTTTTCCAGAGCTTTCCGGATATGATTGGTATCGGGATCGCTCATAATCGGATCCTCACCCAGCACGTAAAGCACCTTCAAGTCGCCCTTGAAAGCCGCCGGCATCAGTTCCGTCACCGTTTGACCGACATCAGGGGAGAGCTCATCAACTTCCAATCCCCAGGCTGCAGCGAATTTTTCACGTGAATCCGGGTCAGTAACTCGCTGATATCCTGAGTAAACATTCGGAAGCCCGCCCAGATCACAGGCACCCTGGACGTTGTTCTGACCGCGGAGGGGGTTGGTGCCCCCGCCCGGGATGCCCATATTTCCCAGCAGCATCTGCAGGTTGGCCAGACTCATCACGTTGCCAACTCCGGTGGTATGCTGGGTGATTCCCATCGCCCACAGCACCGAGGCTGGCTTGTTCTCAGCCAGGATCCTGGCCGCTTCAACCAGGTCCTCTTCAGGGACTCCAGTGATCTCGGCTACCTTCTGGGGAGGATAGTCCTGGAGGATTTTTTCGACTTCCTCAAAACCCTCCGTCCGGTTCTTGATGAATTCCTTATCCTCCCACCCATTGGCGAGGATGATGTGCATCAAGCCGTTAACCAGGGCGATATCCGTGCCTGGTTTCTGGCGCAGGTGAAGGACGGCGAAGTCCGTCAGGTCGATCTTGCGGGGATCGGCAACGATCAGTTCCGCGCCGCGCTT
>JARROG010000252.1:0-5053 GCA_037384185.1 Anaerolineales bacterium
TTTCTCTTGTTTGGTGCCGCTGCCAGGGCTGTCGAGCCAGCAGAGCCAGCATTCCTGCCTGCGGAACAGGTCAACGCATATCGTTATTTGGCAGATAAGGCGGAACCTGGAGACTTGGTGTTAAGTGATTTCACCACGGGAAACAGCTTACCAGCCTGGGCTCCAGTTCGAGTTGTTTTTGGGCATGGTCCGGAGAGTATCAACCTGGATTACTGGCGGAAGGAAGCGGACACCTGGTTGCGCGAAGATTACGGTTTGGATCCCTGCCGGGGGTGGTTTGAAGAAATTGGCTTGAAATATTTATTTTGGGGTCCTGATGAGAGGAATCGCTGGACTTATAATCCTGAAGGAAAAAGCTGTCTTCGAGATATGTATAATTCGGGTGACTATCAAATTTATCGCTATGAGGACCCGCTCATAAGAATGGACACAGCAGATGAATAAGAAAGTCCCAGGAACTCAAATTGCATTAATCTTGGCACCCTTGGTGTTGTTTTCCAAACTGATATTTTCAGGGAAAGCGCTGTTTTGGGGTACGCCATCGACTCAGTTCATACCCTGGTGGAGTTTTGCATGGCGATCAATATTGGCGGGACAGCTCCCGCTTTGGAATCCTCTGCTAGGCATGGGGGCACCCCTGGCTGCCAACTACCAGTCCGGGCTGTTTTACCCGCCCTATTGGATCTATCTGCCAATTTATGCAGCAGGCGGCGTTGAGTGGATGGCCTGGAGTGTTACGCTGGTTGTTTGTGCCCATTTGATCTGGGCTGGTTTGGGAACTGCCCGGATATTGAAAGAGCTGCGAGTTGGGGAGCTAGGTCAAACTATCGGCGGCCTGGCCTTTTCACTTTCTGGTTATCTGATTGCGCGGGCTGGTTTTCTCAGCATCAATTCCGCGGTTTCCTGGCTGCCTTGGATCTTGTTAGGACTGTTGGGTGTCATCAAGGAAAAGAAGAGCAGCATGTTTTTGCTAACTGCCTCCTTATCGATGCTGCTTTTAGCTGGCCATGCTCAGACAGCATGGTACTGCCTGCTTTTTGGAGCAGCCTGGTGTGTTTTCTGGTCTTTTCAAACTGGTCAGAGCAGTCCGGAGAATTGGAAGAGGCTGGGTCGGGGGATGCTAAGATACGCAGCAGCGGGGATTTTGGCGGTTGGTATTAGTGCTGTTCAGCTTATTCCAACCTTTGAATATTTGCTTCAATCTCAAAGAGCGGGGGAATATGGTTTCAGCCAGGCAATGACCTATTCATTCTGGCCTTGGAGATTCTTGACACTTTTCGCACCGAATCTGTTTGGCAATCCTGCCCAAGGGAATTATTGGGGTTATGGCAATTTTTGGGAAGACGCAATCTATATTGGTCTGCTGCCATGTTTATTAGCTCTGGGATTTCTATCGAAATCGGTTTTCAACAAAGAACAGAAGCTGGAGGATCCCCAGGGGTTTTCAAAAAGGAAATTTGCCCTCTTCTTGGGCGCTATTAGCGCAGTTAGTTTTATCCTGGCTTTAGGGAAAAACACGCCAATCTACCCGCTTTTGTATCGCTTTGTGCCGACTTTTGATCTTTTTCAGGCGCCAAGCTGATGGTCGATTTGGGGGGTATTCTCATTCTCGCTTCTAGCTGGACTAGGGGTGGATTCCCTGGAGAAAGCGGAAGGTAGAAGGCTGTATGTAACACGCCTGGCAGCTGCCGGCTGCCTGGCAGTGATAGCTGGATCGCTGTTTGCGCGGATTTGGATTGACGGTTTAAATCCGACTTTCTTTGTTTCTTCGGCCCGGGCTGGAATTATCGGTTTTCTAATTGTTCTTCTCATCTTGGCGGTCCCGAAGGAAAAGGCTGGGCGCAGATATGCTGGATGGTCTCTCGCCGTCGTTGTGCTGGTTGCCGGGGACCTTATTCTGGCTGGGTGGGATTTGAACCCAGGCATTGAGAAGGATTTTTACCGTGAAAGACAGGTAAGTTCCGATAGATTAAAAAAGTTTCTATCCGGAAGTAGAGTGGGATACCATGGCTGATATTCCACTTCCCAATCTGGGTTTGTTAACAGGTGAGGAAACGGTGAATAATTTTGACCCCCTGGTTCCGGAACGTTATCAAAGATGGATGGATCGGCTGAATAGTGAGGATCCTTCAGAAACGATCCTGGATATGATGAATGTGAACCAAATCATACGCACATCAACAGGTGCCTGGCAAGTTGACATTCGTACCCTACCAAACGGAAGTAAGCTGCGGATAGTAGGCTGCCAGGAGATCTTTAAATTGCCTTCGGGTGTGTTGGAAGTGGTAATGAATGAACCGGAGAAGCATTACCAGGATATCGCAATAATCTCGAAAGAGGATCTCGAATGTAGTTCCGGTAGCACGGGAACGGTAGAAATTTCCTCCGCTCAAAATGGATATCTTAAAGCAAACATCAGTGTGGAAAAAGCTGCTTACCTGTTTTGGGCTGAAAGCTGGTATCCAGGCTGGCTAGTGAGAATTGATGGAGGAAAAACTTCCAATTCATTACGGGCAAATTATATGTTTCAAGCTGCGGCGGTAACTCCCGGGAATCATCAGGTAGAATTTATTTACCGTCCAGCGTCTTTCATGTGGGGTGGGGCAGCAACGATATTCAGCCTGCTGTTTGGGGGACTGTTATTTGTTATTACAAAGAAGAAAAATTGAGGGATATTAACGCAAAACTCTACCTCGAAGTTCATTTCGCATATTCTTTCCGTCTTCAACAAAGGTAAAAGTGCTGATTGTTAAAATAACGGCTGTGATCAGCCAGGCGGTGATGCCGATGGACAGCAGGGCTGATTTCAAGGAATAACGCTGACTGATCGCTCCAGCGAGAAGCGGGGCAAAAGCGGACCCAAGATTTCCAAGAAAATATTGAATTGAGGTCGCAGTACTTCGCACTTCAGGAAGCACAACATCGTAGACTGAGGTAGCAATATTTGGCGATGCCAGAGGAATGAAGAAGCAGGTGGTAGAGAGCAGGATCCGAAATTGCCCTACGTTTTCGAGGGGTACATTCAAGGCGATTCCGAGAAAGATTGCTCCAAGTAAGATGCTAAGGATAGAGACGTACAACCTTCCTAAAGGGGTTTTCCGGTAGGCTGCGTCTCCTATGAAACCTCCCGCAAAGTAGCCAGCGCCGATCATTAGAACTGCTGGTATCATGATGGATGAGATCGTTTCTGAGCTGTAGTTCCTGTCAATCTCCAGATACCGGAAAGACCAGAAAGTAATAACCTGCCAGGGCATAACTCCAATAAACCCCTGCAAGAAAAGAAAACGTAGACTGGGAATACGAAAGAGTCCAATGATCTCGTCTGGTTTGATACGGCTGGGCTGGAGCTCTTCCGGATCAGTCAAGAAGGATTCGCTGGCTCCCCTGGGAACGTCTTTCACTCCGAAGAGAATAAGGAGGGATAGCAGGAGGCCGGCTGCGCCAGTAGCAATAAAGATCTTTCTCCATCCAAAATAAGGGGAGAACTGAAGGGCGAGGACCAGCCCCAGAAGGTACCCAAGCGGTATGGATAACTGGAGCATGCCAAATATTCTGCTGCGCTGGTTAGGGGGAAAATAATCAGATATCAGGCTCCCGATTCCAGGATAGCTGGAATCATCGATGCCTGTGGACGCACGGGTGATTAGGAATGTGTTCGCTGTTGGGGCAATCGCACTCAACCAGGTAGTCATTCCCCAGATAAAAGAAGCCAGGGCAAGCAGTTTTGGCCTGGCGTAGCGGTCATAAAGATATCCCCAGACGGGATAGAATAGACTGCCAAGTATCAACGAGCCAGTGACAATTCCTCCCATTTGGATTTCGGTCAAGTTGAAATCGGCCATGATCACCGATGTCAAGGGACCGATCAGCAGCCGATCAGTTTGGTGAAGGAGCATAAACAAGAAAAAAATGCTCACTGCAATCCAGCGCTGCCGAGAGGAGGAATCCACAGTTTTAGTCAGTCTCCGGTAACTTCCAGGTAGATTCTTTTATTCTCACGCCCTTTGCTTTTGTAATCGGTGATTTGTATCTTGCCGACCTCCTGAGTGTTTTTGACGTGAGTGCCGCCATCTGCTTGTAAGTCAAGCCCATCAATTTCAACTACCCGTACTTCTTTGATGTTTTCCGGAAGCAGATTGATTTTCGTGCGGATTAGATCAGGGATCTGGAATGCTTCCTGGCGGGGGACAGTACGCCAAGAGACTGAAAGGGCGTTTTCGATCTCACGATTGACGGCTTCTTCAATAAGGAGGACAAGTTCTTTCTCAAGTGAAGCAAATTCAAAATCCATCCTTCCTTCTAAGGGAGTCATATTTCCGCCGGTAACCAATGCTCCATAATCTCTGAATACTGTCCCGCACAATATATGCATGGCAGTATGGGTACGCATCAATTGGTAGCGGCGCTGCCAATCGATGAAACCTGTCAGTTCGCTTCCCGGCGCTGGTAGATCAACATCCGGATCAAGCAGATGTACGATCTCGCCAGCAGCTGTTTGTATGCCAGTTAGCGGGAGAATAACTTCTCCGATTTCCAGTTTTCCATGATCAGCTGGTTGGCCTCCACCCCCCGGGTAAAAGGCGGTTCTGTCAAGCATGACTCCATGCAGTTCAAGGTTCTGGCTGGTCACAACAGCGGAGAATTCTTGCAGATAGCTGTCCTGATGATACAGTTTGATAGTCATATGTTTCCATACTGCATGGGGAAGCTGGATTTAAATCAACTCTAAGGATTTTCCAACCTTTTCGAAAACAGTTAACACTTGGTCGATTTGGTCCTCTGTATGAGTAGCCATATAAGAGGTCCTCAACAACTGGCGACCTGGAGGAACTGCCGGACTGAGCACTGGATTGACAAATACGCCATTCTCAAAAAGCATTTTCCAGGTTTGCAGTGTGAGAAGATCATCGCCTATGATGATAGGGATCACCGGAGTCTGAGAGTTGCCAATATCGAAGCCCAAGCCAGCGGGTTATATCCTTATTTCATCCCCCTCACAAAAAGTGAAGGTACGATTGCTGAATTCAAGGGTAAGAAGCTGATCATGTGCGGC
>JARROG010000253.1:0-4198 GCA_037384185.1 Anaerolineales bacterium
GCTTCGAACAATCCGTCCAGATGAGGTCTGAGAATATCAAAGACTGCCAGCTCCGGTCCGCCGTCCAAGGGGACTGCAGCCAGCTGGTGGCGCCAGCGGAAGCCCTGTCCGGCTGCCGGACCCTGAGCCAGGATCTCTCCCCTTTCGCTGTAGAGCACCAGGCGAGCTCCCTGGTCAGCGTCGCTGACAGTGACCAGGATCTCACACGTTCCATCCCCATCCAGGTCAACCCAGATGGGAGCAAGGCCCTCCACTACCCCGGGAGACGGGATTTCGATCCGGTTAATTGGCCCAAAATCTGGATCTGTCCCTAGCAGAGTAATCGAGCCCGCTTCGTATTCGTCGCCCAGAACCCCGTGGTTGTAGCGTTCAGTGGGATCGCTCAGGAAAAGCACGCGTCCGTTTTCATCGACCAGTAAACGGCCATCCGGCAGAGCATTAGCCGCCAGGCGGTCGACTTCCGCACCGTTCTCCCACAGCACCAGATCTCCCCCGCGCTCGATGAAAACCAGTCGGAGCGGGTCATAACTGACCGGGACCGGGTGGGTCAGTGCGGATGCCTGTGATGTTGGAGGTCCGATCAGTGCCGCTTCATCGTTCAGGACCAGCACCAGCGGCGGGGTTCCCGGTGGCAGCGGCTCCCAGCCAAAGTCCAGGGATGCTGCCTCCCCATTCCTGACCAGATATGTGGACACAGAACCATCTGCGATGACAGCGGTCCACAGGCTGCCGTCCTGATAGGGAACTGCCGTCAGCCAGACTGCTTCTCCTGGCAGGGAAATCCGCAGTTGATCAGCCTCTGATATCGTGCCAGTGCCAGCAACCAAGCGGTTGCCGTCCAAATTCTGATAAGTCAAACCCACTTCTTGAGACAATTGGCCCGCTTCAACTGTCCCGGATATCTCCGGGCTGGGAGTGGGTGGAATGACTGCAGGAGTGAGCGTCGGGGATGGCTGGCTGCCGGGAAGAACCAGACAGGCACTGACCAGCAAAGCCGAGGCTGCGAGGAGGATCAATGAGTTGGATTTCATGCGATATCGATGAGGGGTCATGTTTTCCTATTACTTGATTGCTTTACTTACTGTGATGGTGATCGGAACTGGAAAGTCTTCCATTACACAAGAAAATCGCTTGAGGAGAGAGTGGGCAGCATCAGCCTGACGGGTTGCGGAGTTCGGATTTACTGTTTTTTGGGCTGATGATAGGCTTTTCTGGTCCGTTCGATCTCTGTCTGGGAGAGGACCCTGATTTCCCGACCCGTCATCAGGGCCAGGTAATAGATCTCCGCCCCAACTTCTGTCTTATAGGCATTTTGATAAGCGTCCAGCAAGTCCCCGCCCACTGCCACCATTCCATGATCCTGGAGGAGCAGAGACCGCAGCCCCGACCTTTCCGTGAAATATCTGGCTGCCTCCAACCCGACTTCCCGGGTGCCGGGGATTTGGAACGGCGCTACCGGGATGGGTCCGCCCATCTCCAGAATCTCGAGATTGCAGACAGGAATCTCCGCACTCACCGACCCCAACGCGATCGCATGACGGGAATGAACGTGGACCACAGCGCCTGCATCCGGAAGCGCTTTGTATATCTCAGTATGAAGCTGCCATTCAGAGGAAGGCCGGTAGGTTCCCTCAAGGACCTTGCTCTCCAAGTCCATGATGACAATGTCCTCTGGTTTGAGCTGGGAATAAAGCACCCCGGACGGCGTGATGGCGACATGCCCGTCCGGCAAGCGGGCGCTGATATTACCAGCAGCCAACCGGATGAGATCGACCTTTACCAGTTCGAGGGTAGTTTGAAATACCTGCTCTTGATATTCTTGATAATCCATCTCTCTGCCGCCTCTGGCAACCGGGTCAAAAGTTCATTTTTTATCTTTGAGCAAGATTCTATCGCTTTTTACCGGTCATTTTTTTAGATCAAAGCGGATCTGGCAGACAGGGTGGCCGGCTGCGATGGTTTCCCCCAGGTGGAACTGGAAATCCGGGAACTGCTCGGCAATACCCCGGTCGCCATCCATGGCAATATCACACAGCTGTTCGATGTCTTCCGGTGTGGCGCCCAGCTTCTCCCAGGCTTTCACCAGCGGGCAGTAGTGGAAATCCAGGTAGTAGCGCTCCTGGTCAGCGGCCACCACTTCCATCTCAAAGACATCCCGGCTGACACCCGCCGCAAAGGTCCTTGAAAACTCCTCCATGCTGGATGGATCCTCCATGTCTTCCCGGCGGGCCTGGCCGTGGATCGCTCCGGTGGCTCGCACCGCCGCCCGGCCAAAGTCGTCCCAATCCAGCCCCCGCTCGCGGGCTTCCTTCAGCAGCAGATACATCCAGGTGGCGCGGTGCTCAATAGCCTTGCGAACCTCGCGGGTCAGGATCTTGTCGTGTTCTTCTTGTGTATAGGTTTTTGACATGCTTTACCTCTTATTGCAATAACATTGAATCGGATAGCACATTATAACTGAAGGCAGGGACAGACATCATCTGCCGTTGCCAGGAGCGAACTCCTCACGGTGCTAAAAACAAGCTCAGGAACGGTATCGACCCTGGGAGTTGGTACACTAATCCAGGAACTTTAGGATCAGCGGGACGGCAATGGCGGTGAATCCAGTGAAGACCACAGCCAGGATGAAGAGCAGATATCTGGTATCGTAATTGCTGATGATGGACGGATCGTAGTAGTTGTCTACGTTCTGGTCCTTATACATATTCATCAACCCTTTGATCAACTTGCTGCGGGAGTCCTTTCCCTTCAGCAGGCCAAAGATCACCACCAGATTGACGACAACCACCAGGATAATGAAGATGATCATCGTCCAGGTTGAGGCCAGGCCGTCATCCGAAGCCACCCCCGAGTTAACCGCCAGGGAAATGAAATTGAGCACGATCGCCACAATGATGAAGATCGTATCCGTCCGGGTATTTTGCTTGAGCTCCATGATGATATGATCATAGACCTTCTCTAACATAACTTCCTCCTCGGAAAACCTGCTATCAGCTCTTCCATATTATGCATGATAGCACGGGGGTGCTCCAAACTCAATCTCCCCCACATCCCCATTCTCACCTAACAATTTTCTTAAATCGCCCGGACAGACAATTATCTATAATGAAATCAGTACCAGGAATAAATTATGCACACCAAACCGCTCAGGAGATTGGAGATCAAAAAAGGACAGGACTGGGAGCTGTGGCTGGTATCCGCTGTGAACCGCACAAAAATCGGCTCTTTTACCAGCCTGGATGAGCTCAATCAGGTCCAGATCACTCTTTACCAGACCTGGGAGAGATCCCCTTATCCTCTTTTCTCTGAATCTCGCCTGGTCCATCACTGAGTGAAGTACCCTCTCTTTGCGGATGAAACTGCCGCGACAAAACAGCTGCCAGCCCCTACTCTACCGATCATAGATTACTGCATCCCGGGAGAACTCCCGGGATGATCATTTCTGATCAAGCACAATCATTCCCCTCTCGAGAGAGGATCAAGGATTTTTTCACCGGCTTATTGTTTCTCAAACAGATAATGAGAGACAAGGTACTCCCTGCCTCCCCGGCAACCCCAGGTCATTTCACAAGCCAGGAAGAACAGCCGCCAGTTCACCCACCATTCCCCTACGTTTTCCGCACCATATGTTTTTAACAGCACCTGTCTGACTGCAGGCTCGGCAGCATCCATTTTATCCAGCCAGGCCCGGAGGGTTTTCCGGTAGTGAATGCCCCCCACCCGCCAGTGGTCGACCAGGGTCAGGTCCTCCTGAAAATGGAGCAGCAGGTCATCCGAAGGCATGGTGCCGCCCGTAAAGAAGGTCTGAGCCATCCAGCTGCTGCCATCCTCCAGCTGATATTCATAGGCAAATTGGCGGTGGCTGAAATGGTGGACGAACAACTTCCCCCCGGTCTTCAGGGTGTTGGCAATTGCCGCCATCAACCGCCGGTAATTCTTCATATGTTCAAACATCTCGATTGAGATAACCCGATCGAAATCGGACAGGCCGGATTCCGCCAATTGATTGACATCCACCCTGCGGGCGGTCAGATTCGGATATCCTCGCTGCTCTGCCTGGCGGTTGATGAAGGAAACCTGATCCCGGGAGTTGCTGACAGCGATCACCTGGCAGTCCGGGTATTTTTCAGCGATCCAGAGTGACAACGAACCCCAGCCGCAGCCCAGATCCAGCACCCGCAACCCATCTTCCAGGCCC
>JARROG010000254.1:0-3120 GCA_037384185.1 Anaerolineales bacterium
TTAACAGCGAGGGTTATCACGTCCCTCTCTCTCCTCCTCTCTCTCAGGAAATGGCAGACCGCTCTGCCAGACAGATGATCGACTTGCTGCGGCTAATCGAATCTGATTCCCAGGGCAGCGTGCAGATCGTCAAAGATTACCGGGGTTTGACCAGCTGTCTGGAAAACCAGGTGATGGCCGCGGTACTGCACCTGGAAGGTGCGGAACCCATCGATCCCGACCTTTCCAACCTGGGGGAATTCTACGATTTGGGTATGCGCTCTCTAGGCATCACCTGGAGCCGCCCCAATGTCTTCGGACACGGCGTGCCATTTGCCTACCCCGGCCATCCCGACAGCGGTCCGGGTCTGACCCAGCCTGGCAGAGAACTCGTCCAGGCTTGCAATAAATTGGGAGTGATGATCGATCTGGCCCATTTGAACGAAAAGGGATTCTGGGATGTAGCGGATCTCTCGTCAGCGCCTCTGGTGAGCACCCACAGCGCAGCTCACCAGCTGGTTCCTAAAGCCCGCAATCTGACTGACGATCAGCTCAAAGCCATCGCGGACAGCGGGGGCGTGGTAGGCGTGATCTTTTCGGTCAACGATCTGGCCGGTGAACGACGGCCAATCAATGATGCCCCCTTGACAGCGATCATCAATCACATCACCTATATTGCGGAACTGATCGGAGTCGAACACGCTGCCTTCGGCTCAGACTTTGACGGCACCAGGATCCCGTCAGAACTTCAGGACGTCAGCCGCTGCCAGAAGCTGGTTGACGTGCTTGAGGACGCTGGATTTTCAATGGAAGAGCGGGAGCAGATCTGCTGGAAGAACTGGCTCAGGGTCCTGAAAAATACCTGGAAAATCTAAGAGTCTGTGGATTGACTTTTCGTCCTTTTTCAATAAACCAAATCAGAAGCTCACAGATAATCTCCCCAATCCTGGGGCACATTACCTCTGCTCCACAGGGAAGAAAACCCTCTCAGGCCTTGAAATCACCTCCAGAGGGCTTCCTGGTCGGGAAATGATCGAAAATAGTCATTTTTAATCAAAAAAAGCCCTGCATTTTATCAATTTGCAGGGCTTTTTCATAAGCTCAGTAGTGGGTCATTTCAGCTCTTGAATGTCGAGTAATTTCGCCTGCACAACCTGGCGATAAAGATAATCGCCCAATACCTCGCTGTACTCTTTACAGGTGAAGAGAGTCAGCCAATCCTGGTCCTTATGACCCAGGATGCTGAGATCGTCTCCAGAAACCAGGGCTTTATTCCTGACCTGATAGCTGTAGCGGTCACCGTTCGCGAAGAGTATGATCTCATCACCCCAGGAGAGATCTCCCAGATTGACAAAGGGTCCCGGCAGACCGCTGGCCAGATAGGCATGGCCGGTGAGCACGGTATTCCCGGTCCAGGTGGGATAGGCTGTGCCTTCCAACCAGCCGGCGCCCTGCCAGAGCCAGGTCAAATCCCATCCTTGTTCATCTTGCGGAATACTGAGGACCGGCAGAGAGATATCCAGAGCCGGGATCATCAGCTGAATCCCCCCTAAGTCACCATACTGATAATCAGCCGGCTGGGAAGGTACTTCAGAAACAACACCAGGGGTAAAACCGGTCTCGGGCAATCTGGGTATTTGGACGATAGCAGAAGCATCCAAGCCGTAGACATCGACCGCACTTGCTGGATCGTAGTCTCGCTCCACGGAAAGCGGATTATAAGCAGATAGAGGAGGAATAAAATCGTCCTCCGGCAGACTGGTCCAGGCCAGCGAAGCGGTGTTTTCCACCCTGTCCCCCCGCCTTAACGAGCTGTCCAAAGTAACTCTGAAGGAGATCACAGTATTGCTGCCAGAATCCAAGAACTCCTCCCAAACCGCAGTCAGGATAGGCGCAGTGCTGTCATCCAGAGTATCAGGAACCTGTCCGCTAACAAACTGCAAGGATCCGGGCACATAAGTCAAACCAGGTGGGATCTCATCCGTCAACACCACATCATAGGCCGGTGTTTCTGTCGCTGCCGAGTGATCCACTGTCAGCGTGAAGGTGATCTCCTGCCCCGCCAGAGCTGTGCTGGGGGAGACCGTCTTTGAAAATACCAGATCCGGTTCCCTGACAGTCACCTGATCCGCAGAAACTTGCTGTGTCAACCCATTCCAGGTCCAGTCCGCCTGGTTCCCCAGAGCAATCCCGCTTTGATTTTCGAGATTATCGAGGACGACGGCCTGGTAGATAACGACCAGATCCACATCGGATGATCCGCTGTTCGTCAGTGTTCCGAATGAAAACACAACCTTCCGTCCGAGATCTGCCGGGTTGGCGCTGCCTCCCGGATAAGTGCTCACGGTGGGCGAGTCGCAGATAATGTCAAAATCAGCCCCAGCGCTGGCAGTCAACTCCGGGCTGCTGGCAGTAATGCTGACACACTCGTCAAACACCAGACCCCGATCCATAGTATCGGTCAAAGTCACTCCAGTCAACTGGCCTGGCGACACTGAAAGGGTCACCTGGTAGGTGAGAATCTCACCGATGGCGACATCTTGACCAGCCGTGAAATCCTGATCGGTACCAGTAAGTACCTTCCCGGACGGTGGGGTTTGAGAAACGCCGAAATCAATCCGCGGCTCGCTGGTCGTTCCCGTAGTGTTATCAAAGGATGCTTCCCCAACGGGCGTGAGGGTCACTTCCGCAGATTGAATGTAGCCTCCCCATCCAAGCGGGGGTGGGGTCACTTCAGTACCGTTGTCGTCTGAATCAGTAGTATCAATGTCCCCATCCGGAGCAGGTTCACCTGTACCCGTACTGGATACAAAATCCCGCAAAGGCTCGCTGCCCTGGAAGGCACGGAAGGGACCAGCCCCGCTTCGATTGAAGAACCCGAAGCGGAAGAAGCTGAGGAACCAAAACATGCCGAGGCTGAAATTCCAGATTTCTTACGCCAGGCAGGGTGGGAAGAACGCACCGGTGAGGAAGAAGAATTTGAACCGGTTGAATACCTGCAAGAAGATTCTGAAACTGAGGAGATTGAACAGGGAGAACTACCGCCCTGGCTGCGGGACATAGCTCCCGAAGAAACAGAACCTGAACTGCCATCTGACGAGCTGATGGCCGACCTCGACCCAGATTGGGTCGCGGAAGCAG
>JARROG010000255.1:0-3118 GCA_037384185.1 Anaerolineales bacterium
CAAATCAAAACGGCGATCTCGGGAAATCTCTGACGCTGCACGGGGTATTACAAGATCATCCGGGCGATTGAGGAGGCGAGTAAAAAAGAAGGTGCCTAATGGGAAGATTTTCACAGTATGAGCGAAGGATGACAGAGGACAAGAAGGGACCTCACCCTGTTTGGAGAGGGTTGGGATTCTTCTTGTACTGGGCAATCAGCACCCGGACTTCACGGTCCTTTACAATGAGCACACGCCCGGACTGTTTATCCACAAGCTGCTTTGGATTGATCAAGAACTGCTTTCCCGACCTCTCTTGCTGCGGAGACACCGGTCATTTACCCTCATCTTCCTAATTCTGGGGCTGGGAGGGGCAGTGATCATCCACAACCATAAATCCAATCGAGGTTATTTTCGAAATGCTGTTAAAATAACCTAACAAGGTGCAGCTATGACTGATAAATCAAAAAATCCAAAAATCCAGGAACTACGAAATAGAAAAGCGCTCAGCCACCAGGGAGGCGGTCCGGAACGAATTAAAAAACAGCATCAAAAAGGCCGTCTGACAGCCCGGGAAAGGCTGGATCTGCTGCTGGATAAAGGCTCTTTCCGGGAACTCGATCCATTCGTCGAACACCGCAGTTCCGATTTTGGAACTGGCGATCATAAAATTCCGGGGGATTCTGTGATCACCGGTTGGGGGACGATTAACAGCCGTTTGGCTTATGTCTTTTCCCAAGATTTCACCGTCTTCGGGGGCAGCCTGGGAGAGGTTCACGCTGAAAAAGTGGTTAAAGTCATGGATCTGGCCCTCAAGAATGGAGCTCCTGTGATCGGCCTCAATGATTCCGGCGGAGCTCGCATTCAAGAAGGCGTTGTCTCCTTGGGCGGGTATGCTGATATCTTCCTGCGCAATACCCTTTGCTCCGGGGTCATCCCTCAGATCAGCGTGATCATGGGGCCCTGTGCGGGAGGGGCAGTTTACTCTCCAGCGCTGACTGATTTTATATTCATGGTCCGCGGCTCCTCTTTCATGTTCATCACCGGCCCTGAGGTGGTTAAAACAGTGACCCACGAAGAAGTGTCATTTGAGGACCTGGGTGGAGCGGATGTGCATGCTGAGCGGTCGGGTGTCTGCCACGTTGCAGCCGATACGGAAGCCAACACTCTGTTTCTGGTTCGTAAGTTACTGTCTTACCTGCCTCAAAACAATATGGAAGATCCTCCCTTCCAGCCCACAGATGACAGTCCACTGCGCCGGGAGCCAGAGCTGGACAGTATCATTCCAGATGACCCTGCCAAGCCATACGATATCAAGAAAGTCATCTGCCTCTTAGTGGATGATAGTGAATTCTTCGAAGTCCAGGAAGCTTATGCGCCCAACATCGTGGTGGGATTCGCTCGCCTGGGAGGGCACAGCGTAGGAATTGTCGCCAATCAACCAGCTTACCTGGCTGGCGTGCTGGACATCGCCTCTTCCGAGAAGGCCGGCCGCTTCGTGCGGTTCTGCGATTCTTTCAATATTCCTCTGCTGACCTTCGTAGATGTGCCCGGATTTCTGCCTGGTGTGGAGCAGGAGCACGCCGGTATTATTCGGTCTGGCGCCAAGCTGTTATACGCTTTCTGCGAAGCGACCGTTCCTAAAATCACTTTGATCACCCGTAAAGCGTACGGCGGCGCATACGATGTGATGAGCAGCAAGCATATCCGGGGCGACATCAATCTGGCCTGGCCCAGTGCTGAGATCGCTGTTATGGGTCCGGAAGGGGCAGTGAATATAATTTTCCGGAAGGAATTGGCAGATGCAAAGAACCCAGAAGAACGCAGGAAAGAGCTGGTTGCGGAATACAGAGAGAAGTTCGCCAACCCCTATGTAGCCGCATCACGGGGCTACATTGACGACGTGGTAGAGCCCAGCTCCACCCGGGAAAGATTGATCAATGCTCTGGAAATGCTCAATAACAAACGTGATACCAATCCAGGCAAGAAACACGGCAATGTCCCCCTCTAGGATGAAACTGTGAAGCCTCTATGTTCAAGAAAATTCTAATTGCCAATCGAGGGGAGATCGCTGTCAGGATCATCCGCAGCTGCCGGGAGCTGGACATCTCTACTGTTGCTGTGTTCTCAGACGCAGACCGCCACAGCCTGCACGTTCGCTATGCGGACGAAGCCTATTATTTGGGCCCATCCAAAGCCAGCGAGTCTTACTTACGAGCGGATAAGATTCTGGAAATTGCTGCGCGCTGCGGTGCAGATGCCATCCACCCTGGCTATGGCTTCCTCGCTGAACGGGCAGATTTTTCCCAGGCTTGTCTGGACAGCGGGATCACTTTTATCGGTCCCAAGCCTTCCGCGATCGCGGCCATGGGAGATAAGCAGGTAGCCCGCACGACAGTAGCCGAAGCCGGTGTTCCGGTTGTCCCTGGAACTGAAGGTCAGGGAGACCTGTCTGATGAGGAGCTGCTGAAGATCGCCCCCAAAATTGGTTTTCCGCTGCTGATCAAACCCAGCGCCGGAGGGGGCGGGAAAGGTATGCGCGAAGTCCATGGATTGGATGAGATGGCCGGACTGATAACCGCCTCCCGCCGGGAAGCCCAGGCTTCCTTTGGAGATGGAAACATCTACCTGGAAAAACTCATCCAGGGTGCGCGTCATATCGAATTCCAGATCCTGGCAGATCAGCATGGCAATGTTATCCACCTGGGAGAGAGAGAGTGTTCCATCCAGCGCCGCCACCAGAAACTGCTGGAAGAGGCTCCCTCCCCTTTTATTGGTGAAGACCAGGAACTGCGGGAAGCTATGGGCGCGGTTGCCGTCCAAGCAGCCAAATCTGTGGATTACCTGAATGCTGGCACGATCGAATTTCTGGTTGATCAGGAAAAGGACTATTATTTCCTGGAGATGAATACCCGCCTGCAAGTTGAGCATCCGGTCACAGAAGCGGTTACCGGGATCGACATCGTTAAGGAGCAAATCCGCATCGCCGCTGGCCAGCCCCTGCGCTTGAAGCAGGAGGACGTAACGATCCAGGGTTGGGCTATGGAGTGCCGGGTCAATGCTGAAGACCCTTTCCGGGGTTTTTTGCCATCCACAGGAAGGATCACCCAATCCCTGGTACCTGCAGGCCCCGGTATCC
>JARROG010000256.1:0-3620 GCA_037384185.1 Anaerolineales bacterium
TCTTGTGCAGCGCTGCGCTGGTTGCTGTCAGCAAGCCAAGCACATTATTGCTGTTCAATTGAGGAAGTCTGGAGACATCCAGATAAAAGCTGTCAGCCCCTTCAACTCCCACCGCATCCTTCTCTCCAGGACCCAGGTTAGCCTGGATCAGATCTACCAACTGCTGGCTGCTGATATCCAGCGGAGTCCTGATCCCTGCCCGCAAATCCTGACAGAACCGGGCCGGGGAATTGCATCCCGGACACTCTCTGCCGTCAACCGTCAGGTCCAGCCCCATCTCGCTGACACCCCAGCGGACCGCCTTGGCTGCCCGGTCTTCATAACTATAGGCAGGGCCGGAACCGGCGGACCAATTGGCATTGATGACTGCCCTGAATTTCCGGGCAGTGGCAGCTGGATCCGGTGTCTCGCGAATCGCCCGGCCGATCACGAAGACCGAGATATCGATACCCCGGAAGAAGGGGATCATATCCAGTCCTAAACCGCCAGCAACCGAGATTTTAAATCCCATGCGGATCAATTCCTGGATCGTTGCCAGATCGTGCTCATCCCAGGATCGGGAGAGGTTGCCCTCGTCCCATCCGCGGTGGTAGACCATGCGCTCGATACCGATACTGCGCCATTCAGTGGCCCGGGCAATGATATCCCGAATGCCGGTCAGCTCAATGAACATTTCCTTTCCCGGACGGGAATTCGCCTCTTCCAGGGCGAGCTTGATGGTATCGATCGGAGCGGCTCCCAGGACGGTCATCCAATCCGCCCCCGCATCAAATGCCATCTTGGCCTCGCCGCCGCCCACATCTGGGGATTTGATATCCGCCAGGATGAGATTATCCGGGCACATCTCACGGATCGTCTTGACTGCCAGCATGCCACCGCCTTTGCTCAGCGGTGTACCGACTTCTAAGATATCCACTTCTTTATGGACAATCTGGGCCATGGCCAGAGCTGGTGCCAGGTCAAAATAATCCAATGCCAGTTGAATTAACGGTTGTTTTGCCATAAAGATTTATGCTCCTTTGATTTCCAATTTCGACATGTATCTCTCCCAACCCTCTTCCATTCTCGCCCGAATGAACCTTCCCGCCCGTTCTACAAGCTGAACTGCGTCTGGGTATTCCTCTGTCCACAGTTCGAGCACAACCGGAGCCTGGAATCCCATCTCGGCCAGTTTTTCAAAGGCAGCCACAAAGGGCACCGCACCTTCGCCTGGACTGATATACCGAAGCTGCCCGGGAAGGGTATCCTTGACATGCAGGGCAGCGATGTGTCCTTTGACGTAGTCCAGCTGGGCGACCACATCGACACCGGCATAAATCAAATTTCCCAGATCAGTATAGGTTTGGAACCAGGGGGAGTCAAAATAATTCACATACTCCATTACCTTGGGCATGGTGTCGATCTGGATATCCCAGTTCTCAAGAGCCAGCATCACTCCTGCTCCACTGGCCCAGGTGAATCCTTTGCTAAGATTCTCTAAAAATCGATCCCGGCAAGCCTGGTCGACCTGCTGGTAATAATCCTCTGCGCCACCGATCAGCATATACCGGATCCCCAGCTCAACTGCCAGATCTATGGATTTCTTAAATATATCGAGGGCCCGGGATTGAACCTGTTCGGATTGGCTGCCAAGCGGAAAACGCCGATGGGCGCTGAGACTTAAGGACTGGATGCGGATCCCGCTCCTGGCGAGGGAATCCTTGAGGCCCATTCTCTCCCGGGGAGTCCAATCCAGGCGGGCAATGCGCTCGTCTGTATCATCGATGGACATTTCCAGAAAATCAAACCCCAGCTGCTGGGTAGTCTCCAGTCTCTCTTTCCAGGATAGGTCTTTTGGCAGGGCTTTTTCATAAAGCCCTACCGGTATGCTGCGCAAATCGCTGATCCAGGTTCCTTTCATAGATATCACATTTGTGAGTTAGCGTTTCACATATGTGATAATTATAAAGGAATTTTCTCCTTTGTCAATACGTAAGCTGTGAATGATCAGCCAGGATTTTCAAAGGACCCTGGATTGCAGGCTTTTATACAACACAAAAAAACCGGGCAGGCATTCAGCCTCCGCGGTTCTCTTGATCGTGATTACATGGGTATCAAAGTGCGAGGGGGTAGCGTCCAAATTCCCGGGCTGTTTGGCTCAAGGCAACCAGGTTCTCTGGCGGCACATCAGGCTGGACATTGTGGGAAGGGCCCAGGAGCAATCCCCCTCCCTGTCCCAGTTTCCTGATAACCTGGAGGGTTTCCCTCTTAACGTCTTCCGGGCTGCCGAAGGGCAGAACCTGCTGGGGATCGATCGCCCCGTGGAATACCAGATCGCGCCCAAAATCGGCCTTCAAGGCGGCTACCTCCATGCCCTGGCTGCGGGTCTGGATGGGATCCAGGACCTGGACCCCGTCTTCGATCAAGTCGGGGATAAAGGGCCGAATCGCGCCGTCAGAGTGGAACATCAACTTCACCCGGTCCGCTCCCTGCTGATCCAGGGCCTGGCGGGCCGCTTTCCAGCGCCGGCTGAGTACTGGGCGGAGCACAGACTGCCACACCTGGTTGGAGAACAGCGCCCGATCCTGCATACCCAGGTCATCGCCGCTGGCTTTATAAATGGTCAGATAATCGCCTGTTTCCTGGATGCCGGATCGATCCAGTTCGATCTGGATATCAGCAATGCGGTTCAACAAGGCCCGGGCGAAATCAGGATAGCTTACCAGGTCGATCAACCAGCTTTCAAAACCGCGCAGAAAGGAGGCCTGCTCCAGGATGGTTCCCCCAAAGCGCCCGATCAGGGCAAATTCAGTATTATCGTACAGATTTTGGGCTCGGTCTTGAAGTCCCTCGATCCGGCCTGGATCGCTGGGGTCCGGCCAGGGATATGCGTCCAGGTCAATCTCTTGCGGATGGAGGCCGTCCAGCGGGGAATGGGTTACTTCGAGCAGAAAGGACCCATCCTCAAATTCGATCCTCTTCCGGCCAACACCCCATTCGTCGAACACCGTACCGTCCGCCAATGGCGGCGGAGCTGTATTGTGGTGGGGAGCGCCCAATTTCAGGGAAATGGTATCAAAACCCAGTCTTTCTAACAGATCGAACCGGGGTTGAAGCAGCCGTGACCCGGGATCGGGAGGTCCATTTTTCAATCATGGGCTCTCTCTGGATAAATCAGAAGTGGCTGGTGGTACGGCGGGGTTATTCTTTTTCGGCACGTTTCTGCTTGCGCTCGTCCAGCTCCCGCTGCATGATCTTGCGCGTGCTGGGCATCATCTTTTGAATCCGGGCGCCCTGCAGTGCTTGAAGGACTTTATCGGCCAGATCCTTCTCGTCCAGCAGCAGCTGAAGATTTTCTACTGTTTTTCGCTTGGGGATGATTGCGCCAATCCGGCCGATAAACGGGAAGGGTGATTGTTCAACTGCCTTTTCCCAGGGCACGCCGATGATCTTGCGGATCTTCTTGTTACTCTTTTTACGGTTGAGCTCGTCAGACAAGTGAGCGTCTCGGGCCATCTCTACGATCAAGAAGCGGTATATTCGGACCAGATTCATCCAGGATGCGAACATGACTGCGCCGTACGCTAACACAATCCAGTTGATCCAGTAGGCGTTTGCCTCATAAGTGAATAAGATTTGCC
>JARROG010000257.1:0-3081 GCA_037384185.1 Anaerolineales bacterium
ATAATGAAAGAGCTTCTCAACGATCCGGACCTGATGGAAGGTGAACTGGTAGTCAAGGGCACCAAGACCAATCGGGGTGTGGGCCTGCTGGAAGCTCCTCGCGGAACCCTCTTCCACCATTATGAGATCAATGAGGATGACCAGATTGTCAAAGCGAATCTGATCGTCTCGACAACCAATAACAATGAACCCATGAACCAGTCAGTCAATTATGTAGCTCATTCCTGGATGGATGGGAAGGCAGAGATCACTGAACCGATGATGAATGCGGTTGAAGTAGCTATAAGAGCTTATGACCCCTGCTTGAGCTGTGCAACCCATGCTTTAGGTCAAATGCCGCTGGAAATCTCCCTTTATGACGCCGCAGATCAGCTGATCGACAGGAAAAGGACCTGAACTTTCAATGAAGGTCCTGGTTTACGGCTATGGAAATCCTGGAAGGCAGGACGATGGACTGGGAATCGCTCTGGTGGAAAAACTGGAAGAATGGGCTGTCCAGCAGAGCCTGGATCAGATTGAGTTTGAGAATAACTACCAGCTGAATATTGAGGATGCGGAGGCAATTTCTGGGAAAGATCTGGTGATCTTCGCTGATGCTTCAGAAGAAGAAATCAATGACTTCTGTCTCAGCGAGGTGGATGGAAAGGGTAAACTGGCCTTTACAACCCATTCAGCTTCACCGGAGTATATCCTTAAACTTTGTGAGGAACTCTTCCAGAAGACGCCTCGAGTGCTGCTGCTCCATATCAAGGGTTATGAATGGGATTTCAAGGAAGGCATTTCTGTGCGGGGATTGGAAAACCTGGAACGAGCTTTTGGGGCTATGAAGGGTTTTCTGAAGCAGCCTGAGAAAGAAGCTGTACTATTAGATAAGATTTGTTAGTGCATGACAGGAAGATAACTATGGACCTTTCTACTACCTATTTGGGCCTGAAGCTCAAAAACCCCATTATTGTCAGCAGTTCCAAACTCACCAGTGACATCAAGATCATTACGGAATGCGCGGATTATGGCGCCGGAGCGATTGTTCTGAAATCCATTTTTGAGGAACAATTTCTGGCAGATGTTGGCCGCTTGATTGACCAGGATGAGAAATATTTCTGGTTCCCTGAAGCGATCGAATTCATCAATGAACATGCCAAAGAGCAAGGGGTGAAGGAATACCTTGAGCTCATCAAAAATGCCAAAAAAAGCACTGATGTGCCCATCTTTGCTAGCGTCAATTGCATCACACCTGCTGTGTGGCCAAGCTGGATTGCCAAGCTGGAGGAAGCGGGTATCGACGGCTTGGAGCTGAATATCTCCATCATGCCCTTTAAGGAAGGGATAACCAGTCAGGAAATTGAGGATGAGTACGTTGAGATTGTTTCCGAAGTGAAGAAAAATTCTTCTGTTCCCATGGCAGTTAAACTCGGTCCGATGTTCACCAATCTGATGGGATTGGTGAAGAGGTTGGAAGGTGCCGGTGCGGATGGGATGGTGCTTTTCAACCGTTTTTACCGTCCTGATATCGATATCGATCAGGAGAGAGTGGTTCCCAGCAACATTCTCAGCTGTCCAGAGGAAATGACCCAATCCCTGCGCTGGATCTCTCTCCTGGCCCAGCAAGTGGACTGCGATTTAGCTGGCAATACTGGAATCCATGACGCGGAAGCGGTCATCAAACAGCTGTTGGCAGGCGCTGCAGCGGTCCAGATCTGCACGACGCTCTATAAAAATGGCATTAAATATATCGATACCATGCTGGCGGACCTGGAAAAATGGGTGCAAACCCATAATTATTCCTCTGTAAGTCAGTTCCAGGGGAAGCTTGGTCGGTATGAAAAGAATATTGCTGCCTTTGAGAGGGTGCAGTTCATGAAAAAATCCCTGACCGAAAGCTGAACCAGGGATCGTTTAAGACACTCGAAGCGTTTGATCATATTCAGGATTGTAATCCTCAGGATTTACTCCTGTATCATCCACCCGGTAGCCTTTTGAGTTGTAGCCTGTGAGGCGGATATTCTGGCCTTCACAAGCACTGATGCCAATCCACTTGCAGTTTTGCTGGCAGTGCAGTAATCCGTTGATCTGAACGCCCCAGCATTCATCATGAGATAGGAACGAAGTATCGATGTTCCGCATATTTTCCTGCCTTTAGGAGCCCATGAACCTGGCACTGGTGCCAGGATAGTTCGGCTTGATTAAATCTAACTATATATCTATCTGTTGTGAGTTTCAAGTGTTCGAATGTCATGTTTTTTGTCACATGCTAGGGCGGCGGGACTATGTTTTAATGGGTGAGGAATACTGATATATGCAAAAAATATCACAGGGAAATTGCAGCATTCACCAGCAGAGGAGTAATTGATTATGTCGCAAGCAGATCATGAAGATTATCTTTTCCGCCAGGATATCAGTGAATTGGCTCCTTATGTATCAGAATTGATCCGCTGGGAAGACGAACGCCAGGCGCGCAAGCTGATCTTTATCCCTTCCCAATCTTCTGCCCCGGAAGCGGTCAGAGCGGCCCTCGGATCGCGATTCCAGAACATCTACGCCGAAGGCTATCCTCCCTCCCAGTTGATTCAGGCGGATGAATCTCAGCTCAAGGATATTGCCTGGCATCTCGCCAATTACCGCCGCTATGCGGACCGCCGCTTCTATAAGGGGAAAGAATATGCCAACATACTGGAGTGTCTGGCTCAGCGGAAAGCGGCGGCCTTGTTTGCCACGGAAGACACGCCTCCTGAGGAAATTTTTGTCAACGTTCAGGCTCTTTCCGGGACTCCTGCAAACCTGGGAGTGTATTGGACCTTGATGGAGCCCGGCGATACATTCATGGGACTGGACCTGTACCAGGGCGGCCACCTTTCTCATGGGTCTGAATTTAATATCTCGGGCCAGCGCTACCACGTGGTCTCCTATGGGGTGGATCCCAAGACGGAGCGCCTTGATTATGGAGCCATCCTGGAACTAGCACTGGAACATAAACCCAAAATTATTGTGGCTGGTTATACCTCCTATCCCTGGGCACCTGACTGGCAGGCTTTCCGGGAAATTGCAGATGCTTGCGGTGCTTATTTGATGGCAGATATTTCT